>NYZX01000090.1 GCA_002686065.1 Pseudobdellovibrionaceae bacterium
ACTTCGGTTGGGCGGGTTGATCTTAAGGTTAAGGTTTCGGCTGAAGAATGCTGCGATTATTTGAAAATTTTTGTGAATGGCGTACTGACCCAGGAGCGAAGAAGCAATGGTAAGTTCGAGTCTGTATCTATACTTTTAGACCCTTCGGTAGAAAACTCAGTTGATTTTGTCTATGTAAAGGATTCAAGCGGTTCTGAAGGGGACGATCGAGTTTGGTTAAAGGACTTTGTTTTTCGATCTGAAACCAGCCAGAAAGCTGCTGGTACTTTTGATGGAGGTCGCCTTCCCGTTGGGTTTTCAGATATCAAAGGGTGGGGGCCGCAGCCCTATCGCCCAGGCAGTGACTATGGTTTTGGGCACATTAAGCTACCGGATAACGGAGTTGCTAGCTTTCAATACACAATCCCAAAAGGACATGGAGCTTTGTTGTTTGATTTGTTTACGTCAACAGAGGGGCCAGATCGTTTTTGGGTTTTTGATATCACGGATAAAAAGACTGTGCTGATGACCGCTTCGGGTAAGAACTCGCGTTCACAGCGGCGTATTTTGTTGGACCCCACTAGACAGACCACCTTATTGTTCCAGTACCAAAAGGACCAAAGCAGGGATGAGGGTGAAGACCGAGTGTGGCTTGATGATTTTGAGTTGGAGGCTGTGGACGGCTCGACAATCAGTCCTTTGGAGATCGCGTTTAATGAGGACTATAGGCATCCCGCTGTGACTATGGAAAGTCCGTGGCAGGTTGTAGACGACCAGAAGTATAAAGTGACCTCGATCGCTTCGTCATTGACGGAATTTAATCGTACGACGTCTATTCTTGTGGCCCTTCCCGAGAAGTTCTCTCATGTGAATTTTCGGTTTCGGCTTTCAGTGGAAAATGGTCGGGATGGTTTACGGGTATATCCGTTGAATGAAGGTCTAAGGTCTTTGGTTGGAGGGGATTCGGTATTTACTGCGACCGAGACGACGAATGGGTATGTCGACGTCCGTTTAAACCTGACTGAGCTGCCTAAGGAGTCACGCTATTTGCGATTCGCCTACTTTCAGGATAGCAGCGAACGTCGTGGTGAAGATCGTGTCCTGATCGATCAAATTCGTTTTGAAGTAGACGGTCAGTAGGCTAAGGGTGAAGGCCTAAGTAATGGGTCGCGAAAATCCACGTCGGAATTTTCGCAGGCCCAATGCTACATTGCGATCACTTCTTCAAGATCAGGAATGGATTGTTTTAAGCGGGTCTCAATCCCGTGTTTTAAGGTCAAGGTAGAGCTTGGGCAGCCCTGACACGAGCCCTGCATTTGTAGGTACAGTTTGCCGTTATCGTATTTGCCAAAAATAATGTCGCCGCCGTCTTTAGCAACAGCTGGTCGAATTTCTTGATTTAAAATTTGCTTAATCGATTTTACGACATCCGGGTCGTTATCGTCGATGTCGGCGTTCATTTCGGGGTATAGAACCTGTTCGCCTTGGTTGACGTAGTTTTCAAGAAAGTCGATGACAGCTTCTTGGATGGCTTCCCACTCGACGAAATCCTGCTTTGTGACCGTGACAAAGTCGGTTCCGATAAAAACGGATTTGGCCCATGGAAAAGCCAACAGTTTCCCGGCCAATGGTGAGCGCGAGGCCTTCGAAGCATGTTCGACAAAAAAGGTGTCATCCGCAATCTGGCGAGTGGCATTGAACTTCAGAGATTCCGGGTTAGGTGTGGGCTCTGCACGAAATTCGATCCATCCCGATGTGGCGGACCCAGCCGACGTGGGTTCGGGAGCATTCACCAAAACACCTTGGTTTGTTTCTATATGTTCTTTGATGAGGTGAGAAAGAGGCTCTGCGATAACAGTCCACTCAACCCAGCTTTGCTTCGTCAAATAAATGGAATCAGGTGCGATTTTGACCTTTTCGCACCATGGAAAGCCAAATAGCTTCGAGGCCAATGGTGAGCGGGAGGCTGCCAGTGCCGGGTCCGAAAATTCGACGGTCTCCGAGGCGATCTGAGTTGTTACAATAAAACGCATTGTTTCACTGTCGATCGTTGCTTCGTAAATGACTTGGATATCAGAGCCCATAGTTCGTCCTATCAAAATAAGTGCAAATAAGCCTTATATCGATAACAGAATCACGGCTTAAGAACAATGTTTTCCAATGTCAGCAGCTTGTCCTTGGTTTTGAACGCGAAAATTGTACCGATCACACATGGCTTTACAATTTAGCTGATGGTTTTTGCGATATCGGTTGGTACAGGCCTTTTGACAGCTTGCAGAAGGGGATGAGGAGCACCCCATAAAACCTAGAAGCACCAAAAGTCCGACCCAAATTCTCATGTCATTTCCTCCGTTGTGGACAGCATTTGCACTAAAAAGACATCGGAAATCAGGCCGCTGGCTTAAGGTTTTTAACAAAAACTTGTAGGGGCTAATTCCTGGCCAATTCCGGCTTAACAGCGTCTGAAAAAGCGCGTATGCTGCAGGCCGTTTACAGAACCGGTTTCAACACCTTTGTAGGAGGCCTCATGACGCCAAGAGTGCGTGAAATTTTAAGCTGGTATCAATCTGATAATCCCGGAGTCCTAACCAACCTGGCTCGCTTTATGAACACAGGAAAGTTGGCTGGAAGTGGGAAGATGGTCATCCTGCCTGTGGACCAAGGTTTTGAACATGGTCCGGCTCGATCCTTCGCTAAAAACCCGGACGGGTATGACCCACTTTACCATTTTGAACTTGCGGTTGAATCTGGCTGTAACGCCTATGCAGCGCCGCTGGGCTTTATTGAAGCCGGTGCTCGTGAATTTGCCGGTGAAATTCCATTGATTTTGAAGATCAACAACTCGGATTCGCTGTTTAAACCAGCGGGTGCACCCATTTCAGCTTTGACCTCCTATGTCGACGACGCTTTACGACTGGGTTGTGCGGGTATCGGGTTTACGATTTATCCAGGAAGTGAAGATCGTAAAACCATGTACGAGGAAATCGCTTTAGCGGCACGTGAAGCTAAAAATGCAGGGCTTGCCGTTGTGATCTGGTCTTACCCACGTGGCGCCAATATCAGTAGTGCCGGTGAGACGGCCGTTGACGTCGTTGCTTATGCGGCTCAAATCGCAGCACAACTAGGGGCCCATATTATCAAGGTGAAGCCACCGACAGCCTTGGTCGAGCAAGCAGAAGCAAAGAAGGTTTACGAATCTGAAGGTATCCGTGTTGAAACCATGGCCGAGCGCACGAAGCATGTGATTGATAGTTCTTTTGGTGGACGTCGAATTGTGATTTTTAGTGGCGGTGCTGCGAAAGGCACAGAAGATGTTTTGGAAGAAGTTCGTGGTTTGGCTTCGGGAGGATCTTTCGGAAGCATTATGGGGCGAAATGCCTTTCAGCGTCCAAAAAAGGAAGCCATTCAGTTGTTAAATGACGTTATGGATATTTACGCAGGAACAGTAGGGTAACGATGCAGACAGAGGAACAGGGAACAGGTACGGCCACTCAAAAAGAAAATCCTTTACGGGCGGAAAAGCGTCGAAAGCTGGATCAGCTGAAAGCGGCTGGGATTGACCCTTTTCCTCATAATTTCGAAAGAAGCCACAAGCTTGCAGAGATCGATGCGAAGTTTTCGCATCTTGAGGCCGGTGACGTGTTGGAATCGGAAGTGGTCACCATCGCCGGTCGGCTGATGACCAAGCGAGATATGGGGAAGGCCTCTTTCTTTAATATCCAAGATCAATCCGGAGCTATGCAAGGATACGTAAAAGTCAGCGAGCTTGATGAACAGTCACAAACTAGTTTTAAATTGATTGATATTGGCGACTTCGTTGGTTTTAAAGGGCATATTTTTAAAACCAAAAAAGGGCAGCTGTCTGTGCATGCACATAGCTTTACCGTGCTGTGCAAATCACTTGAGCCACTTCCAGAAAAATACCATGGATTGACCGATGTCGAGACCAAGTATCGTCATCGTCACCTAAATTTGATTATGGATACGGCGTCTCGCAAAGTGTTTGAGACGCGTTCAAAGATCATTCGCGAGATCCGAAACTTTTTGGATGGCCGCGGATTTTTAGAGGTCGAAACGCCGGTTCTTCAGCCGATCTACGGTGGAGCTTCGGCTTATCCCTTTAAAACCCATCACCGTGCTTTGGATATGGAACTATTCATGAAGATCTCGCCAGAGCTTTATTTAAAGCGCTTAATCGTGGGTGGGTTTGAAAAAGTCTACGAGGTGGGAAAGAACTTTCGAAACGAAGGGATTGATCGTTCGCATAATCCTGAGTTTTCGATGCTCGAGTACTATGAGGCCTACACGGACTACAACTATCAGATGCAGCAGTTTGAAGACCTTGTGAATCACTTGGTTCAGTCTGTAAAGGGGACCTTGAAGTTTGAATACAACGGCAAGGAAATCGATTTTACAGGCCCTTGGCGCCGTTTAAGCGTGTTCGATGGTATTAAGGAATACGCCGGGGTTGATGTCGAAGCGATCAGTGATGATGAGCTGTTTAAAACGATTAAGTCAAAAGGGTCGACGGCAGATAAGCCAGCCAGCCGTGGTGAAATGATCATGGAGCTGTTCGAGCTGACTGTTGAGGAGCACCTATGGAATCCGACCTTTGTGATTGATTTTCCGAAGGAAGTATCGCCATTGACCAAGTCGCATCGTTCGAAGCCAGGTTTAGTAGAACGCTTCGAGCCTATGGCAGCGAAGATGGAAATCGGAAATGCCTACACCGAGTTGAACGACCCAGTTGATCAGCGAGATCGTTTAATGGAGCAAGAAAAAAAGCGTGTTGTGGATGAGGAAGCTCAGCCCATGGACGAAGATTTTCTTCACGCCATTGAAACAGGGATGCCTCCAACTGGTGGCGTTGGTATCGGTGTCGAGCGTATTGTTATGATTTTGACGAACCAGCCAAGTATTCGGGATATTATTTTGTTTCCGACCATGAAGCATAAGTCTTAGTCGGTTATTGGGGGGCGAGTGAGGAATCTAAAATTTTTATTTTTAGGTGTCGCCACGATGGCTATGCTTCTGTCGTCATGCGAATTGGCGCCAATCAAGCCCACTCGAGTTCGAGTAACAGATGAAATTCCTGTGAAGTATCGAGTTCGTCCTTTGGACGAGCCTGTGGTGATGGCCGACGAAACGAAGGTCGTCGATGTTCGTTCGCGGTTTTTGTTTGAAGCTTACCATGTAAAAGGTGCGGTCTATTTGTCGGAAGGGGATTTCTTTCGCCGGAAGCAGCCGGGCCAGCTGACNACGGATACGGATGGTTTAATCCGTCGTTTGCAGTTAAAGGGTTTGCACCCGAAGAATCCTGTGATCGTGGTAGGCGCCCAATTGGATATGCAGTTGGCGGCGCGGGTAGCTTTGGTCTTCGTGCGCTTGGGCTTCAATGACGTCCAGGTGGCTGCCATCGAAGCTTTCCAGCGATACGCTCGTGGGGCGGAGGAAGCCACTGAGAATGCCCCATTATGGACTGCCGAACCGGTCAGTTTTGCTGCCAGTAAATCGGACCTATTAAAGGTATTGAAGGGCGAGGAAAAGGGACGTGTCTTGGATGTTCGCAGTGAGAAGCAATACCTGTCTCGGTCAGACTTTGGCGGGCCCTATAGCACCCCGAATGTAGATTCGATCAATATTCCTTTTGAACAGTTCTTTTCGAAGGTGGATGGTCGACCATCGAAACAGCTAAAGGCTGAGCTAAGCGGGCTTGGCCTTGGAGTGTGGGATAAGGTTGTTCTGATCGACGATCGCGGGATGGATAGCCAGGCGGCCTTGATGGCTCTTCTGGGGATGGGGTACCGTAGGGTTAGCTACATTCCTGGGGGCTGGTCGTCTTTTTCTAAGCAGCAATAGAGGGGGCGAGGAGCTGTCAGAATTTTTGACAGCTCAGGAAATCCTTTCAAGGGGCACCCAGAATTTTTATTGGAACCGGCTAGGGTTTATATTCCCTGGATGCTGGTTCGGCTTCTTCTTACATTTTTGATCTGTTGTTCTGCGGCTTCGGCCATGGCTCATGGACCGATGTTTTGTTCGGCTGTTTTTAAGCCAGCTCCAACGGAGGCGCAGCTTCGCCTGACCGAGCTTCAAGAGCAAATTCGTCTTGTCGTGAAGTCTTTAGAAAACCAGGATGAACTGAGCGAGCAAGAAGCTAAATGGCTGTTCGGAAATGTCGGGAAGAAAGTCGTCAAAGCTTGGCAAAGCCGGCATTGGATGAACTCCTATTTTAAATATGCAGACGATTTTGTTGGAGCGCTTGCTGTGGCCGCTGTGACCCATCATGTTTGGTTTATTGTTTTGCCTCTTTCGGTTAAAGGGACTCAGTTCCTGTTAAAAAAGGTTCAACATTGGCAGCGCGCGGGACAGGGGCTGAGCTTTTGGCGGCGAATGCATTCATTGGGGCGATTGGGAAATCAGTTGGTTCAAGACCCGAAGATGACGCCGGTAGGGCTGATGCGTGCCGGGCTAAATGCTTTTAATATGACGTTAAAAGCCTTAGGACGTGTCACTGCTTTGGCCGTTCTACTAGCAACTGTTAATCTGACGCGACTTGAAATTGAAGCGGCCACTTTACCGATCCGCGAGACTCACCCGGACATTATATTTAGCGAAGGTCGACGAATCACAGAGCAGCAACAGACTTGGGTGCAGCCATTGGTCAACTTATATGCGCCGATTTGGTCCAACATCAAATGGTTAACCTTGGATGACGAGGCGAACCTAGCAGCGGACTATATTGCGAGGAACCTATGGCGGCCTTATAAAATTTGGTTTGCTGAATCCATTTACGAAACTGGTTCGCCTGCAGAACTGGCAAGTTATGTCGAGAATGATCTGGCCCACGGCAGTTTGAGCGAGAAGGACGTCGACCAGTTAAGGGTTGAGGTCGTTCAGTTGATGTATTTGAAAGGCTTTTGGGGTGAAGCGGAAAAGCGAGTTAAGCAGACAAGCGATCGAGTGATGCAGGGGCAGCCAGCCGTCGATCGCGATGCTCTGCGAGCTTTGATCGATCAGATGAAGGCGAACATCGTTGAGGACGCAGCGCTGGCTCGTCCGAAGAATTTCAGCTTATTTCAGTCCTATTTACGGTCTCATGACGTTGTTCAGGCGGACCTGTTTAAGAAATCGATGGAGTCGATACTAAGTGGTTTGTACGAGGCCCAGGGTGCTCGAGTCGCATACGATGACAGGCGGTCCGAGCTGGATCATAAAATTCAGAACCTAAGAGATCAAAATGACTAGCAGAGCCGGTCGGGTCTGCTAGTTAATAATGCCAAGGAAAATCAGAATAGTCTTGTGGGCGCTTTTCTAAAAAGGCGTCCCGGCCTTCTTTTGCTTCTTCGGTGCCGTAGGCAAGACGTGTCGCTTCTCCAGCAAACAGCTGTTGCCCAACAAGTCCGTCATCGATCAGGTTGAACCCGAACTTCAACATGCGAATGGCCGTTGGGGACTTGCTGTTGATTTCTTTCGCCCATTCTAATGATACCTTTTCAAGATCTTGGTGTTCGACCACTTTGTTGACCATGCCCATTTGAAAGGCCTCGTCGGCGGAATAGTTTCCTCCGACAAAAAAGATTTCCCGCGCTCGTTTTTGCCCAACTTGTCTGGCTAGGTAGGCGGATCCATATCCCGAATCGAATGAAGCGACGTCTGGATCGGTTTGTTTGAAAATCGCATGTTCTTTGCTTGCAATGGTCATATCGCAAATGACGTGAAGCGAGTGTCCGCCGCCAACAGCCCAGCCAGGAACGACCGCAATAACAACTTTAGGCATAAAGCGAATCAGGCGTTGAACTTCAAGAATGTGAAGCCGGCCCAGTTTGGCCGGGTCAATCTGGCCTTGAGTATCGCCTTCGTATTTATATCCATCTTTGCCGCGAATTCGCTGATCTCCACCGGAACAAAAAGCCCACCCACCATCTTTTGGGGAGGGACCATTCCCGGTCAAAAGAACAACTCCAACATCACTAGAGACCCGGGCATGCTCAAGTGCCGTGAACAATTCGTCCACTGTGTGTGGTCGAAAGGCATTCCGAACTTCGGGGCGGTTGAAGGCAATACGAACCGTGCCCTGTTCCTTGTGGCGGTGATAGGTAATATCGGTAAACTGAAAGCCAGGAACACTATCCCAAACAGCGGAATCAAAAATCGGCGAAATCATATAAACCCCATTCAATGAAAGCGCCCACTATACCAGTAACTAAAGAAAATTGAACCTGAATCCACTGATCAGAGCCCAGCTATCGGCAGGAGGGAATTTTTCCAAAGTCGACTCGAAGTCGGATGCTCCTCTGGGACGGGTTCGCGCCCTCGTTGAGCAAAGCAGGGCTGAAGTATAAAAAAAGCCCACCAAAAGATGGGCTAATAAAAACAAAATCAAGTGAGAAACGATTACCCAGCGGCTTGCTTTTCCATTTTGAAAAGGACCGAATACATGGCCTTCATCATGTCCGGATCATAGCGGTTCGCCAGCTTCTGGTTCATGAAGTTGAGTGCATCTTTCGGGGTCATCGGCTGGTTGTAAGAACGCTTGGTGGTTAAGGCGTCGTAGGTGTCGGTAATGGCAACGATACGAGCCATGGGGTGAATTTCGTCGCCATCCAGCTGCTGAGGATAGCCGTTTCCAAGAAACGACTCGTGGTGTTCAAAACAACAAGCTTTGATTTCATCGCTGACGTCGAATTCATTCAAAATTTGAAGTCCGTACTGGGGGTGCTTCTGCATCTGCGCCCATTCGACGTCATCCAATGGGCCATTTTTACAGATGATATCGACACTGACGTTGCGCTTGCCGATATCGTGAAGGATGGCGCCCTGGCCGAGTTCTTTGATGTCTTTTTCGTTAAAGCCAACGGCTTTTCCAAGCCCAAGGCAGTAAATGCCGACATCCAACGAGTGATTGTATGTGTAAAAGTCATGGCTCGATAGACTAATCAAATGTGAAATGGCTTCGGGTTCTTGGCCCATGAAGCCGACAAATTCGTCGACTAAGTCCTTTGTTTGATCAAGGGCGGTGGCCACATCAGGAGTTTCAAAAATTTCTTCGATCAAGGCCAATGAGCTTTCCCGTAGAATCAGAGCCTTGTCGACTGACGGGAGGTCTGCGGCGATACAATCGTGAACGAAGTCCTTATAGGCTTGGCGCTGTTCCATTGGGACGAAAAAAGAATCTGGCGCCTTATCTTTAAAGCTAGCCAATTTCTCTTGAGTGAAGTGGTCGCCTTGGCGAAGATAGTGAACGTGGCGGTCACTCAGCCGAAGGAAAACGTCAAAGGTCAGAGGCCTTGATGGGTGCATAGAATTGAGTCTAATTTTAAAGTAGTCCTGCATATGTAAAGTCTGACATGCTTTCATTGACTCGTAAACCAAAGCTGTCTAGGAACTAGTTATGTCCGTCAATTTAAGTACTCCAGTTCAATATCTGAAAGGCGTTGGTCCTAAACTTGGACAATTGTTAGGGAAACGTGGTGTAGAGAATATTGGCGATTTATTAGAGTTTTATCCCCGGACCTACGAAGACCGTCGGGCTATGCGGCAGATCGCAGACCTGCAGCCAGAGCAGCGAGTACAGGTTCGAGTTCAGGTTATTAAGGTTCGTAGCCAGAACCTTGGTCGGACTCGCCGGAAGATGTATGAAGTTCTTGTTGGGGATTCGTCTGGACGAATTGCATGCAAATTTTTTCGCGTTCCATACCGAGGCTATTTCGAAAGGTTTTCGGAACAAAGTCTAGTCAAAGTCACTGGTAAGGTGGTCGACTACAGAGGAAAACTTGAGTTCCATCATCCGACGATAGAGCCCGTCTTGCCAGATGAAGATGAGTCAGACGAAGACTTGATTATTCCTATCTACACGGAAATAGAAACCATCTCGTCTAGCAAAATGCAGAAGTTGGTTGAGAACGCCTTTAAACAGTTAGATGAAGGAGTTAAAGAACAGCGGGCCAAGGAATTTGAGACCGGTTATAAGTTCAATTCCATTCCTGGTTTTGTTGACGCTGTTCCCAAGTGGATTCGCGAGAAATATTCACTGATGGATCGAAGGCAGGCTTTAAAGCAGGTGCATCTTCCTGATATCAAACAAGCGGAAGCATTGTTGGAGCTAAGATCTCCGGCTCATCAGCGCCTGATTTTTGACGAGTTCTTTGGGTTGGAGCTTTTCTTGGCTAGCCGTAAAACGGAAGTTCAAAAAAAAGCTGCGCCAAAGATGAGTGCCAAGTTTCAGTTGGTCGACGAGTTAAAGCGTTCTCTGCCTTTTGAGCTGACTGGAGCTCAGAAAAAGTCCTTCGAAGAGATTGCGCAGGATCTGCAAAAAGGCCATCCGATGCACCGGTTGGTGCAGGGAGATGTCGGAAGTGGGAAGACCTTGGTGTCTTTGTTGGCGGCCTGTTTCGCTTGTGAAAATGGCTATCAATCGAGCATTATGGTGCCGACAGAGATCTTGGCCGAACAACACTACATCAATGCTAAAAAGTACCTAGAGCCACTGGGTGTGCGTGTGGGCTATATCGTCGGGGGGATGAAAGCCAAAGAAAAGCAAGAGGTCTACGAAAAGATCGCCGCCGGCGAAATCGACCTTTGCGTAGGAACCCATGCTTTGATTCAAAAGGATGTGGCTTTTAAAAAGCTGGCGCTGGTGATTATCGACGAGCAACACCGTTTTGGTGTTCAGCAACGGGCTGAGCTGATGGATAAAGGCTTGTCCCCACATTTTTTGGTGATGACGGCGACCCCGATACCAAGAACTTTGGCAATGACCGTCTATGGTGACTTAGACGTTTCCGTGATCAATGAGCTTCCTAAGGGGCGGCAGCCGATCGTCACTAGAAAAACGTTTAGCTCGAAAAAAGACAAAGTCTTACAGTTTTTGAATGACCAAATCGCCAAAGGGCGCCAGGCATATATTGTGTACCCCTTGGTAGAAGAGTCTGAAAAAATGGACTTAAAGAATGCCGTGGATGAGCACAAAAAGCTGGTCGAGCAATATCCGAACCTTCGTGTTGGGTTACTTCATGGGAAAATGAAGCCGGCAGAAAAAGAGCAGGTCATGAAGTTGTTTCGTGACCATCAGCTGGATGTCCTTGTGTCGACCACTGTGATCGAGGTCGGCGTCGACGTTCCTAATGCAAACCTTATGATCATTGAGCATGCCGAGCGCTTTGGTTTGTCTCAGCTGCACCAGTTGCGTGGCCGTGTCGGTCGGGGAGAGCATAAGAGCTATTGTGTTTTAGTACTTGGCTATGCCGTTGGTGAAGATGGGCAGAAGAGAGCCGAGATCATGGAGCAGCACTCGGATGGGTTTAAGATCGCTGAAAAGGACCTGGAGATCCGTGGGCCAGGTGAATTTTTGGGGACAAGGCAGTCGGGCCTGGCGGGTTTTAAGTTAGCAAACCTCGTTCGAGACCTGGATCTTTTACAGTTAGCTCGAAAGGCCGCTTTTGATGTGGTCGAAAAAGACCCGGACCTAAAAGACCCGGAGCACATTCATTTAAAGCAAGCTCTTGAGCGCCATCGTATGCGGGTCATCGGCTAACCGAATGGTTCAAAAACCTCACCTCCCAAAAGCCTAGAATTTTTTACATGGCAAAGGTTTGGCGGCGAATGCATCAGCTTCTTTCGGCGGACCTTTTAGAAAATTCTGCAAACCGATGTCTATAGAATGGTCAGTTTTTGATTGTCTTTCTCGATTTTGGTACAACAGCCTCGGGCTATAGACTCTTGATGGGGGTCAGATGGAGGGAGACATGCTCGAATTTTCAGTGAACGACCACGCGGTCTATCCAGGTCACGGAGTTGGCCGAGTCACGGCTATCGAGAAAAAAGAAATCATGGGTTCTGAGCATGTTTTCTATGTGATCACAATTTTGGATACAGAAATGAAGTTAATGATTCCTAAAAATAAAGTGGAATCATTGGGTGTTCGTCCAATCATCAAGCCGGATGAAGCCGAGAAAGTGATCTCGATTCTTCAAGAAAAAGAAGTCAAAATTGATAATCAGACATGGAATCGCCGCTACCGCGAGTACATGGAAAAAATCAAAACGGGTTCTGTTTTTGAAATTGCAGAAGTCCTTCGTGATTTGTTTATTTTAAAAGTCGATAAAGATCTTAGCTACGGCGAAACCGATATGCTTCGCAAGACCCGTAAGTTGTTGCTTCGTGAGTTGAGTCTAGCGACAAGTAAGGAAGATCTAGAAAAGCAAGAAGGGCTTGCCGAGATCCTTGGGATCGAAGCCTAGTTCCCTTTAAAATCCGCTTGAATCCGCGATCCGAGGCTAGCCCAGCTAGCCTTTCTAATATAGACTTGGCCCCTGAGTTTTCAGGAGTTTCAGCACAATGAGTTCAATAGTACGCCTTCGATTTGCGCCATCGCCAACGGGTCACCTTCACGTTGGAGGGGCACGCACGGCCTTGTATTCCTACCTTTATGCAAAAGGCCATGACGGCGAGTTTATTCTACGAGTGGAAGATACGGACGAAGAGCGTTCGACGGAAGAAGCCATGAAGTCTCAGCTAGAGGCTTTGGATTGGTTGGGGCTTCGCTGGGACGAGGGGCCTGACGCCGAAACTCTTGTTGATCGTGGTGACCATGGGCCCTACAGGCAGTCGCAGCGTTTAGCGATTTATAAGAAGTACTCCGATCAACTTTTAGCTGAAGGCTTAGCCTACTACTGTTTTTTAACCGATGAAGAAATCGATGCTCAGCGGGAAAAAGCTAAGGGGACGGTTGGAGCTTTTCAAGTAGAAAGCCCTTACCGTGAATGGACTTTGGAACAAGCTCAAAAGCGGATCGACGCCGGTGAAAACGCGGTGGTCCGGTTTAAGGCTGATCGATCTAAGACTCATTACCAGTTTAAGGATCTTGTTCGGGGTGATGTGAAGTTTCCGTCAGATATGGTCGGTGACTTTGTGCTGCTTAGGTCTTCGGGAATGCCGGTCTATAACTTTTGCTGCGTAATTGATGATGCTTTAATGCAGATGACTCATGTTTTTCGTTCAGAAGAGCACCTGAACAATACGCTTCGCCAGTTGATGATCTATGAAGCCTTGGGCTTTCAGATTCCTGAGTTTGGTCATTTTTCGATGATCCTAGGGGAAGATAAGCAGAAGCTTTCTAAGCGCCATGGGGCGACCAGTGTCCAGCAATTTCGTGATCGTGGTTTTTTGCCGGACGCCTTGATTAATTATTTAGCTTTGTTGGGGTGGACGCATCCGAAGGAAGAAGAGATCTTGCCAAAGGCAGACCTTGTTTCAAGTTTCGGTTTGGATCGAATTACGTCGTCACCGGCAGTCTTTGACGAAAAAAAGCTGACATGGATTAATGCGAATCACATTAAGCGATTAGACAAAGATCGATTATGGGGTCTGTTAGAGCCACGATTGAAGGCGGCGGGATTAGAGCTTCCCACAGAATCCACTTGGATTGAAAAATCACTTCAGGTTTTTTCAAGCTATCTTGAGACCTTGGAGGACGCTGTCTCTTTATACCAACCGATCTCACCGAAGCACTTTGATATCGACGCGGCAGCGGATCAGGTGTTTGAGTGGGACACGTCGAAGTCCGTTTTCGAAGCTTGGAAGTCGATTCTTTCGGCGACGGATTCCGAGTTTTTGTCGGAAGAACAGTTTGTTCAGGCTCAGGATCAAGTCAAAGAGTCTTGCGGTGTTAAAGGTAAGAACCTATTTATGCCGATTCGAGTAGCGATTATTGGTAAGCCTCATGGGGCGGAACTAAAAATATTGGTTCCACTTGTCTCGAAGTCAGAGTTGCTTCGACGGGTGGACTTAGTATTGGCTAAGGCTTAAGGGGGTCGTTGTGGCGATTCAAATTCAGGATACACAAACTGGGCAAAAGCGAGAGTTCACTCCGATTCGCGAGGGTGAAGTCAGTATGTACGTTTGTGGCCCAACTGTTTACGACTTCCTTCATATTGGGAACTTTCGTGGTGCCATCTTTTTTAACGTCGTTCGCAATTGGTTTGAAAAGCGTGGCTTCAAGGTGACTTACGTTTATAACTACACCGACATCGATGATAAAATTATCAACCGTGCTAACAACGAAGGCGTGAGCCCTTCTGAAATTTCTGAAAAGTATATTAAAGAGTTCGAAACTGACTACGCCAATTTAAAGTTAACACCACAGACTCATCGGCCAAGGGTCAGTGAACATGTGGATACCATCATCGATCTGATTCAAAGCTTAGTTGATCAAGACAAGGCTTATACATTGAATGGGGATGTTTACTTTAATGTCGAAAACTTTTCTGAGTATGGGAAGTTGAGCAATAAAAACATTGAGGATCTTCGTGCGGGCCATCGTATTGGCGTCGACGAGGGGAAAAAGCACCCAGCGGATTTTGCCTTGTGGAAAGGGGCGAAAGAAGGGGAGCCTTCTTGGGATTCGCCATTTGGCCCAGGGCGCCCTGGGTGGCATATCGAATGCTCTGCCATGAGCAAAGCTTTGCTGGGTGAGCAGATTGATATTCATGGGGGCGGACTCGATCTTGTGTTTCCTCACCATGAAAATGAGATCGCGCAAAGTGAAGGGGCCAGTGGGAAGACCTATGTGAATTACTGGATGCACAATAATATGTTGGAGTTTGGTAATCAGAAGATGTCAAAAAGTCTAGGCAATGTGCTTACAGGTCGAAGTTTTCTGACGGAATATAATGGTGAAATTCTGAAGTACATGATGCTTCAGAACCATTATCGTAGCACGATTGATTTTTCCGAGGCTCAGATCGGGCATACCATTCAAAACTTGGCTCGATTTTATTCGGCCTTGGCTTTGGCAGATTCTTTGGCGGGCAAGGGAAGTCTGGCCCCGGTTCCAGAGAGTTTTGAAAAGATGCTTTCTGAGGCGGAAGAAGCCATTGAGAAGTCGATGGACGATGATTTTAATACCGCTGAGTTTTTAGCTCACCTGTTTGGTGTTGTCCGTGAGTTCAATAAGCTGTGTCGGAAGCCAGGAAAAGTGACAGATGCAATGGTTGCCGTTGCAGAGACCTTCTCGGCTTGGGTTCGAAAGCAGGGTCTTGTATTGGCTTTGTTTCAGGAGCCCGCCGCTGAGTTTTTGCGGACCCTAGATGATATGTTGCTTGCCAAAAAAGACCTTAAGCGCGCGGATATCGATCAACTTGTTCAAGACCGCGCAACGGCCCGTGCCGAAAAGAACTGGGCAAAGGCCGACGAGGTCCGTGACAAGCTGGCCGAAATCGGAATCTTGGTTCAAGATTCCGCCGAAGGCTCCACCTGGGAAGTCGAAAAAGGCTAACCTCATCCGTACCAAAAAAGCGAGGCCCCTACTAAAAGGCCTCGCTGATGGCTTTTCGATTGTTGATGAAAAATGACTAATGCAATTTGACTTCGCCAGCCTCGGGGCTTCCCCATGGGACATCTAGTTTTTTAAGTGGCGTTGCTGGCTTGGCGCCTTGTGGGATTCGTTGAATGGCCACGGGCTTTCGCGATCTTCCACCAAGATCGGTGTCTTGAAAGTCGAACTTTCGTTTTCGTGTTAATTCATAGGCGTACTGTTGAACGATTCCGGGTGAATGCTCGCCGATCAGTCCAACTTGATAACCGATGTATTTAGGGGTGCTGATCTCTAGGGTGTAGTTTTCTTTAATATCCCATTCGACGTCCAAGCCAAACCCCATCATTTCAGCGACGATTTCGGGGGTCAGTCCCAGTTTTAGTCCGTTCTGTTGGTAGAACTGAAACTTCATTTTCTTTACACGTAAAGCTTGCAGAATAAAGGGTTGTGATTCCAAAACCATCTGACAGGTGTCTGATATAAGTCCGTAGTTTTCGATAAAAGCGATTTGATCAAGATATTCGACACTGGCTCCGTCGAACTCGACGTTCACTTCCTGAGCTAAGTTAAATCCAATATTGAGGCTGGCCAGCAGGTTGCCCACGGAAAGGAGCTGCGAAAAGATTCCACCAAATCCGATGTCGAAATTTCTATATATATTAGGAAGATCGGTGTCGGCTTGCCAGCGAAGGCCGGTTTGTGTGTTGCCTACTTGGTCCGGGAAGCAGCGCTGCGGGTGAGCAACGACATTCATCGCGTCCGGCGAGCCCTGGATGATTGTCCCAACACCGGCTGACGAAAGTGGGGTGCTGTAGGCGATATAACCTTGTTCAGCGATCACTTTTTCAAAGAATTTTTCGGGCGAACCACATGACGAAAGTGCAGCAAGTGATAGACCTAATAATATGGTGTTTTTAAAATTCCCCATCGACCTACCCCTTCCTATTGATAGTGGATCGACCTTTGTATTCAGACCAACGGGCGTTTGTCTGATGGACTTTAATGAAGGAAAAAGTGTCGAAGTTTATTGGGTGGGTCCTGTGAAAGGTTTCGACATTCCATCAAAAGTCCAAAGCCTTTCGTCGCCAGACGAGGGACCTCGGTCGCCAATCAAAAGTCGAATGTCGCGGCAAAAGTCTAGAGTTTAAGCGGCTTTCAAGGCTTTGGACTTATTTTTAAGTTTTATTTTTTAATCAAACTTTCGACAGAAAAGTCTAGTCGAGGTGTGTTTTGATCAATTTCTGAAACTTTCCTGCAATTAGACCACTGTACGTTTGGTCCGTCCTTTGCTCTTTCATCTAGTCGAGCATCAATCATGAGTTCAGGGGTAGGGAGGACAACATGAAATCAACCTTGAAAACAACGAAAGCGATTTTGGTCGCAGCATTTAGTGCAGCCGTACTTTCGTCTTGCGGCGCCGGATTTGATCTGCAAGTCGCGGAAGAGCAAGTTAAAAAGAATGAGCAGGCTATTGAAGAAAACGTTAAGCGAGCAGAAGAGACCCTTCAGAAGGTCGATATCGCATTGGCGGAAGTCGACGCCGTCGTCAATGATGGTGAACTAGAAGACATCGTTAATAGTGTCGACAAGCAGGCTCAGGCAGCGAACATATTTAATGTAAAATCTAAAGTTGAGAATATTTCTGATATTATCGACAACGATCTTGTTCCACTAATCAATCGTTTGGGCGCTTCAGGGGGCGACTTGAACGAGCTGATCAAACAGATCGAGGCGGAACTAGCGACTTTGGACCCCAGTATTCCTGAAGAAGCAGAAGCCATCGAGAAGCTGACGAAGCTGTTGAGCAAGATCAACGACGTGAAGGCGATTCTATCGGGTTCCATTGAACAAATTAGCGAAAAGCTTGAGTTTGTCGATGAACTACTAGATAAGCTTGTTGTAAAAATCCAATCTTTAACAGCAAGTCTACCGAGCTGGCTTCAGTTAGGCTTGAACGTGGCTCTTGATGTTGTGAAGAATCAGGTGTCTGTAAAAATCAAAGAAGCCCTAGCGAAACTGATCACTGGGTTAGTTGATGATTCAGGTCTAGGAGACATCCTGCTTCCTGAAATTGTCGAAGCTCCTTAATTGGTCGAAAATCCTCGAATAGCCCAAAAGGCCCTAAGCGTTGCTTGGGGCTTTTTTGCGTGAAGGCAAGTAGTGGCGGCCAGTAAGGTTAGATGTTGACGGTCGAATTTTCGTCATTGCTGGCGATCACAGCGGGGATCCGCGCTGTTAAGAAGCCGAAAACGATGGCGCCGGCGATGACGGGGACCTTAAAGAAGATTTGAAACTGAGTTTCAGAACCTTGCGTGTAAGCCTCGAATGTCGAAAAGGCCAGTAGGCCAGGGACAAGACCCAAAATGGCTGGCACGGAATAGATTTGGGAAGGTGTTTTAAATGCGCGCCCCAAGCCTAAGCTAATCAGTGCTATAGAAAACGAAGCCAAAAACGATGGAATAACTACGAATCGGTCAGCGTCAAATTGTTGGAGGATGACCCAGCCGATCAAGCCTGTGATTGCTGTCCAGAATACGTCGGATTTTGGAACGGCAAACACCACCGCGGACGAGGCAATCACCACCGAAAGGCAGGATGCCCGCAAAAAGAAAGAGTCACCCAAATCAAAATTTTTGACGTATACCAGGTTGTGAGCATGGAGTTGATAGAGCTCGGCAAATTCAAATGACAACAGCAGCGCCACGCCCATGGCTAATAAGACAAGCATGCTTCGCATGAGCTTGATTGTTCCTGAAACAAAGTGGGATTCGGCAAGCTCACTCATGGCTGTTGTTAGGTTGAGACCAGGAACGATAAGGATAAAGTACCCAATGGACGTCATATAGGGTGGGATACCAGCCAGGATCGAGCAGACTCCTGCAAAGGCGAGGATGAAAAGGCTTCCAATAAAGTCACCAAAGATCTGCGGTAATCGAAGGCGGGTACCAAGTGACTGGGCGGTCCAATAGGTTAATCCACCAAAAAGGCCACTACATAGAGCCCCAATAATGTTGTTGTATCGAAAGAGGCTGGCCATCAAGCACACAAGCACCACTGCCACAAAGCGGACATAGGGTGGGTAGGGGTGGGCAGAGTGCTCTTCACTAAGTAGAGGTAGGGCTGTGCGTGGCCGCATTTCCCCATCACTCATTCGTTGCAACAGTAAATCTAGACGTTGAAGTTCGGCCAGGTTGATCCCTTGGCTTTTAATGACTTCAAATGCGGTAATGACCTCGTCGTGTCCATGAATTGAGGCACTAACAAACACACTGGCTGGGGTGGCGAAAACCTCGGTCTTGAATCCTAAGCGGTGACCGGCTTGGGTCAGCTTCTCCTCAATTCGCGATGTCGGACCGCCAGCAGCTAAATAGCGCGATCCGCACTGAGTGGCGGCGCGGGTAAATGCAGTCAGTTCCTTCTGTTTGTCATTGTCCATTCATTGTTTGTGACACCTTGTGCAGGCCTTTTCAATGAAAAAACGGACTATCCAAAACAGGGTTTTGTTAGGCATAATGTCTAGGGTGAAGCAAAGTCCACATCATCCATTCAAGCTAGTTAGTGAGTTCCATCCCAGCGGCGATCAGCCGGCTGCCATCGAGCAGCTCACTCAAAATTTACAAGAGGGCCTGCCTCATCAAGTGCTTTTGGGTGCGACGGGGACCGGAAAAACCTTCACCATGGCTCACACCTTGGCCCAGCTAAATATGCCCACTTTGATCTTGGCACCGAACAAGACTTTGGCGGCCCAGCTGTTCGGCGAATTCAAAGAGCTGTTTCCGTATAATGCTGTCGAATATTTTGTCAGTTACTACGACTACTATCAGCCGGAGGCGTATATCCCCGCGACGGGAACATTTATCGAAAAGGACTCGGCGATCAACGAGCAGATCGATCGAATGCGCCACTCGGCCACGCGCTCGCTATTCGATCGAAATGATGTGATCATCATTAGCAGTGTCAGCTGTATCTATGGTCTTGGCTCTCCGGAAGCCTATGAAGGGATGATGATTCACCTAAGTTCGGATATGGAGGTTTCCCGAGACCATCTGTTGCGCGAGCTGGTGCGCATTCAATATAAAAGAAATGATGTTGATTTCCACAGGGGAACCTTCCGTGTTCGCGGCGATATCGTCGAGATCTTCCCGCCTTCGGAAGAGGATCGTGCCGTTCGCGTCGAGATGTTTGGTGACTATATCGAATCCTTGTCATGGGTGGATCCATTGCGAGGGGAAAAAATGGAAGACCTGGATAAGATCGCCATCTATCCAGGAAGCCATTACGTTGCGACGGATGACAAGCAGAAAGCGGCCATACACACGATACGGGATGAGCTTCGTGATCGGATCCAGCACTATAAAAGCCAAGTGTTATTCACAGAGGCCGAACGCATTGAGCAGCGAACCAGCTATGACCTCGAGTTGATTCAGGAAATGGGGTTTTGCCCCGGAATCGAAAACTACTCGAGACATTTTACGGGACGGGCTGAAGGCGAAGCGCCGCCAACCTTATTAGAATATTTCCCGGAAAACTTTCTGACCATTATCGATGAAAGCCATGTGA
>NYZX01000091.1 GCA_002686065.1 Pseudobdellovibrionaceae bacterium
GGGACTCATCGATCTTTGTTGCTCAATTGGATCAGTTAAAACCTTCATCCAATTTGATACCAGCAGGCGCGAGCTCTTGCATAGGCGGGGGCTGAAGGGCAACATAGCTGTATGAGATTTGGGGTGTTCGTCTTTGTTGTCTTTTTTGCGTCTTACTTGCCTGCACAAACAGGCTTAGTTAGTCGCTATGTTGGAAAAGTCAGCGAGCGAGCCGTGACCAGTCGAGAAGTCGAAATCAATTTTCATGTTGAAAAGCTCATGTTTCCAAAAACAGCTCCGAAAGTTTGGCGAGATGCCGGTGAGGCCGGTTATCAGCGTGCGGTGGATGGTGTTTTGATCGAGTGGGCGGTCTTTCTAGAGTCCAAACAGTTTGCCACTATTAAGGTGTCCGATCAGGAGGTGGCGAAAGCCCTGAAGGAGCTTCGCCGGCAAATGAGGAAAAGTGCGCTGTGGCGGCGGCTGCAGCCGAGCGATGACGAGCTCAAAGGCGTGATCGAGCGGAAGCTTCGGGCTAAGGACTTTATTCAGTTTCGAGCCAAGTCTTCGCAACTTCGTGTGACGGATTTTGATGCTCAGCAATACTTTCGACGCAACCCGGACCGCTTTCGAGGGCTGGATTTTGAAGACTACAAAGAGCAGATCAAGTCGTTGTTGAAGAAGCGCGAACTGGAACAACAGTTGGTTCAGTGGTTTCGGGTTTTACAAACTAAATACAAAGTGAGCTCACGGTTTGGATAGTCTTCAGTCGTTTTTAGCCAAGTTACAGTCACAGAACCCCAAGTATATGGCTCAATGGACGCCTCAGCAGATCCAGGGGGAGTTTCGTGAAGCTCGGTTTTTTGTGATTCCTCAGATCGAAAACCCTCAGGCTTTGGCTTTGGTGCGCTCGTTCCCAGGGGAGCCAGGCAAAGGGGATGTGACCTTTATTGCTGTTGCCAAAACCTATCAAGGTCAGGGGCTGGGGCGAGAATTGTTCAAGCAGATTTGTGAGGGGGGATTCTCGGACCTGACGGTCGAGGTTCATGCTGATAACGAGGCTGGGAAGGCATTTTATTTGGCTTTGGGATTTGAGCCCTCGGGGCGCCGGCCCAACTACTATGGGCCGACTAAGGACGCTTTGTTGTTTCGGTATCAGGTGCCTGCCGGCTAAGGGCCATGTTTCTATAAATACTTGCTATAAGTGAAACTTTTTGATATCACCAGATAGTCGAGAGGGCCCAGTGGGCCCTCTTTTTTATTGCTCAAAGGCTGAAATGAGCGAGACATCCCTAGGAGACCATAAAACTTGTTGACCGATCAGGAGCTCAAAAAACTGTCAGACCTTGCATCAAGTGTATGTGAGCGCGAAGGCTGTATGTTGTACGACCTGGAGTTTAAGGGTGGATCTCGTGGCCGTGTCCTTCGTGTCTATATAGATAAGACCGATGGCGGGGCAACCATTGACGACTGTGCCGAGGTTTCTCGAGGCCTTAGTCTTTTATTGGATGTTGAAGATATCATTCCTGGTGCTCGCTACGAGCTAGAAGTTTCGACGCCTGGAATTGAGCGCGTATTAAGAACGCCTTGGCATTTCGAGTTGGCTGTAAAGAAGCTGATTCGTTTGAAGACCAGCGCTCCAGCTCCGTTGCCGGAGGGGATGACAGCCAAGGGACCCATCCGTAGTGTGGATGGGACATTGATTTCTGTGAACGATAAAGAAGTGAGTTTAGTGGATCGCCAGGACCGTACGTGGACTATTCCATTTGAAATTATTCATCGTGGGAAAGTTATTTTTGAAGACGGAGCCGGGCGCCCCAAAAGCCAGCGAGGAAAATAATGTCAGATACATTTTCGTCACTTAGTAAGATGATTGAGCAAGTCGGTAAAGACAAAGGGATCGATAAGCAAATTGTTATCGATGCCGTTGTTCAAGGGATGCTTGTTGCTGCCCGTAGAAAGTACGGAACCTACCGAGACATCGAAGCTCAATACAATGAGGAAACAGGTGAAGTCGAACTTTTTGAGTTTAAAGAAGTTGTTGCCGACGAAGACTTTATTGATGAGGAAGTTGAGCTAAAGCTAACAGACGCTTTAGAACTAGACCCTGATGCCCAGGTTGATGATACCATTGGTGTTCGCCTTGAAACAGGTGAGCTTGGTCGTATTGCGGCTCAGATGGCGAAGCAAATTATCACTCAGCGAGTTCGTGATGCTGAACGTGAAATCATTTTTGAAGAATTTGATCAGCGTAAAGGTGATATCGCGTCGGGGATCGCTCGTCGTGTTGAGCGTCGCTCGATCGTCGTCGATTTGGGGCGAATCGAAGCCTATATTCCTCCACGCGAGCAAATTCCTGGTGAGCAGTACCGCCCAGGTGACCGTATTCAAGGTTTTCTTTCAGATGTTCGCCAGACGACACGTGGTCCACAGATCATTATGTCGCGAGCTTCAGAAGGCTATCTAATGAAGTTGTTCGAAATGGAAGTTCCCGAAATCTACGATGGCATCGTTGAAATCGTCGCTGCGGCTCGTGAGCCCGGTCAGCGTGCAAAGATTGCCGTTCGTACAAATGATAATGCCGTTGATCCAGTTGGTGCCTGTGTTGGGATGAAGGGATCACGCGTTCAAAATATTGTACAAGAACTTCGTGGTGAAAAAATTGATATCGTTTTATGGGATGAAGATCCGGCTCGTTTTGTCGCCAATGGTTTGGCGCCTGCCGAGATTTCTAAGGTCTTCGTCGATGAAGCTAGTAAAGAAATGGAAGTGGTTGTTCCTGATCACCAATTGTCTTTGGCCATTGGTAAGCGAGGACAGAACGTTCGTTTGGCAGCGAAATTGACGGGCTGGAAATTGGATATCCTATCTGATTCAAACGCAGCGGCCCGAACCGCTGAATCGATTTTCAACTTGATGTTGGTTCCTGGTATGACAGAAACCATGGCTCAAAATATCTTCCAGTCAGGCTTCGGTTCGTTCCAGGCTTTGGCTGAAGCTCAAGTTGACGATGTGATGATGATTCCTGGGTATGATGATCCAGACAAAGCGGGATCGTTGATTCAAGAAGCTAAAGATCTATTAGATAGTTATGTCAGCGAAGGTCGTGAGATTCCGACGGCACCACAAGCCGCAGAAACGAAGCCTGTGAATGATGGTGATGCGAAGTCGGCTGCAGACCAGCGTTTGAAAGATGAGTTGGCTCAGTTAAGTCAGGCCAATGAAGCTGCTGCTGTCGCAGAAGAAAAAGACAGCGCAACGGAAGAAAGAGTATCCGAGTAAGTCGAAACGGACGACGTGTAGGGAGTCAGAGTGCAAGAACCAAGAGTGTTCGAATTCGCAAAACAGATTGGGGTCGAGACCCTCGATTTAATGGACAAAATCCGTAAGTGGGATTTGCCGGTGAAAAGTCATATGGCGACTTTGGATGCTGGTACCCAAGACGAGATCAAACGTCGATTAGAAGAGGAAAAAGGCTCGGTCGTCGAAGCTAAGGCTAAGAAGACGACCAAGAAAAAGAAGAAGGCAGCTGCGAAAAAGAAAACAGTTGCTAAGAAAACGGCTGTTAAAAAGGCTGTGACTAAAAAGACTTTGGTTCGAAAGAAAGCGACCGCCGAGGCTGAGGCCGAGGGGCCGGCTGCTGAAGCGGCTCCGAAGAAGAAGGTGGCTCGTAAAAAGACCGTCATTCGAAGAAAGGCCGGGGTCAAAGAAGCTCCTGAGCCAGAAATCACTCGAGTGGCTTCCAACGAGCCAGTGGCTCCGGAACCAGAAGTGGTAGCAGCGCCAGAGGCACAACCAGCTGAGGTGGCTCCAGAAGCTGTGACTGAGCAGCAGCAGGCCGCCCCTGAGGCAGCCGCCGCTGTCGAGCCGACGACTGAAGCTCCAGCTGCACCGGCAGCGAAGGCGGAAGAAACTCCGGCGGCCGTTCCGAATAAAATGGGACGTCGTATTGTTGGGAAAATTGATTTAGATAAAGTGAAGCCTCCGATGGGTGCTCGTCGAGGGCCACGTGATGGTGGTGCTGGGCAACCGGGACGTGACCGAGACTCTCGCCCTCGCGCAACGGGGCCTCGAAATATCCGGGCGGGATTTGTAGCTGCTCCACAGCCGGCTCCGTCTTTTCAAGATGATGCTCGTAAAAAAGGTGTCGACGACCGAGCCAGAAAAAAACCGGCTCCGGCAGCGGCAGCAAAAGACCCTAAAGAGCAACCGGTACAGTCGTTTACGGCTTCTGAATTCCGTAAACGTGAAGTTATTTTTCAGCCAAAGCGAAAGCGTATTGTGACTGGTGACTTAAAGAAAACTGAAATTACAAAGCCGAAGGCTTCCAAGCGCGTTGTTCGCATGTACGAGTCTATTTTGGTCTCGGATCTGGCTGATCAGCTTAAAGTGAAGATGCCTCAGGTAACGAAAATTTTAATCAAAAATGGTGTGATGGCTCGTCCAAACACACCTTTAGATTATGACACGGCTTCATTGATCGCTGGTGAGTTTGACTACGAGGTTGAAACACTACACCGATCTATCGATGAGCTACTAGACTCCGTTGCTTTCGGAGATCTTGAAGCTGATCGTCAGTCGCGACCTCCGGTTGTGACCGTCATGGGACACGTTGATCACGGTAAGACGACTCTTTTGGATTCGATTCGTAATGCGAATGTTGTTAAGGGCGAAGCCGGTGGAATCACTCAGCATATTGGTGCTTACCAGGTGACGACTAAAGACGGGCATTTGGTGACGTTCATTGATACTCCTGGTCACGCGGCCTTTACTGAAATGCGTGCTCGCGGTGCAAATGTCACGGATGTGGCAATCATCGTGGTTGCCGCAGATGATGGTGTGATGCCTCAAACTGAAGAGGCGATCAACCATGCTAAGGCGGCCGGTGTACCGATCATCGTTGCTGTGAACAAAATTGATAAGCCAGATGCGAACCCTGAAAAGGTGAAGCAGCAACTGACTGAATATGAACTTGTTCCTGAGGAATGGGGTGGAGACACCATTTTTGTCGAAGTTTCGGCTTTGGCGAAAACAGGTCTAGATGCCCTTCTTGAGCAGATCTACCTTCTTGCTGAAATGGGTGAGCTTAAAGCTAACCCGGCTCGATCAGGAAGCGGCCTTGTTATTGAGAGCCGTATGGAAAAGGGTAAGGGGGCTGTCGCGACTTTACTTGTTCAAGAGGGAACGCTGAAGTCCGGTGACACTCTTGTTGTTGGTGAAGTTGTGGGACGCGTGCGTGCGATGATGAGTGACCGTGGTGAGCGTCTAAAAGAAGCGCTTCCATCGCGACCTGTTGAAATCATGGGCCTGCCTGATGCTCCACAAGCGGGAGATCGCTTTGATGTGACAAAAACGGAAGCTGATGCCGAGAGGTTGGCTCAGTCTCGTAAAGATATGAAGGTGGCAGAGGCCGTTCCTTCGTCTAAGATGTCACTGGATCAGATTTTCGCGAAGGTGAAGACGGGTGATCTGAAAGAGCTTCCGGTCATCCTAAAAGGAGACGTCGCGGGAAGTATCGAGGCGATTAAAGGGTCATTTAGTAAGATCGAAACGGATGAAGTAAAAGTGAAGGTGATTCACTCGGCTGTTGGTGGGATTAGCGAGTCCGATGTCTTGCTCGCTTCGACGGCTGGTGGGTTGATTCTTGGATTTAACGTTCGTCCGGATGGTTCTGCTGAGCGCCTAGCTAAAGAGAAGAACATTGAGATTCGTACTTACAGTATCATTTATGAACTACTTGATGAGATTAAGCAGGCGATGGCCGGTCTTTTGGATCCGGACATCGTGGAAGAAACCTTGGGACGTGCCGAAGTACGAGAGACCTTCAGTGTTCCGAAGATCGGTGTGATTGCCGGTTGTTCTGTCACCGACGGAAAGATTGTGCGTAACGCTCATCTTCGCTTGGTTCGTGAAGGCCGAGTGGTCTACGAAGGTAAGATCGGAAGTCTTAAGCGCTTTAAAGATGACGCCAAGGAAGTTCAGTCTGGTTACGAATGTGGTATCGGTATCGAAAACTACAACGACCTTAAGGTTGGGGATGTGATCGAGGCCTATGAACTAAAAGAAGTGGCTAGAGATCTGTAGAAACAGAGCTGTGAGCATCGAAAGAGGGGCGACAAATTTTTGTCGCCTTTTTTTTGGTCTTAAATTTTTGAACTGATTTAGAGAAGTGTTTCATGTCAAAAATGCAAAAACCGAAAAGAGTCCCAAAGCTTCCCAGCGGATTATTGTTGGTTGATAAGCCCGAGGGGTTTACAAGCCATGATGTCGTCGCGAAACTTCGCGGTATCGTTGGGACAAAGTCGATTGGACATACAGGGACTTTGGATCCCTTTGCGACGGGGCTGATGGTCTTGTTGATTGGTGAAGCGACGAAACTATCAAATAGCTTCACGGACGGGGACAAGGGATATAAGGCACAAGTTTTTCTTGGGCAGACGACAGACAGTTGGGACGTCACTGGAGAGGTGTCATCGACAGCGGATCCGAAAATCGTCTTGGACTTAGATAATGATCGGGTTGAACAAGTCACACGCTCGTTTTTGGGAACTCATCAAATGGATATTCCAGCCTTCAGTGCAAAGAAGGTCGATGGCAAGAAGCTGTACGAAAAAGCTCGTGAAGGCCAAGTGTTTGAGCTTCCTAAAAAAGCGATGACGTTCAAGGAAGTTAATTCTTATTGCCGGCCCGAGCCTCAGATACTTCAGTTTGATGTGCTTTGTTCGAAAGGCAGTTTCATTCGTAGCTTAGCCGAAGGAATTGGGCAGAAGCTGGGTTGTGGAGCCTATTTGAAGGCTTTGCGGAGGTTCTACTCGGCCCCTTATCGGTTGGAAGATGCACTGACCTTGGATCAGTTATCGGAGGCACTTGGCGATGGGGTGGTTGAAGAGGCTGTGGCGAAGCAGGTTCAGCAAAGTCATGCCGAAAAGTTGGGAGCCAGCTTTATAGCGATGGCCGATGTGTTTCCGGGGATGACGACGATGACTGTTAAAGGTCGAGATGAAACCCTGCTTAGCAACGGTCAGATTCCGGATGAGCTTCACCGTCGACTTGTTCCTATTCAACGTGAAGTCAATCGAGCACAGCAGTCCAGGCAGATAAAGGTCCTTCGTGGCTCATCTGGTGGTTTATTATCGCTTGTCGAGATCCACCCATGCCAGCGGGCCAAGGTGAAGCGGATTTTTAATGACGATTAGTCGTTCCATTTGTTGTCGCTTGGATGGTCGATCTTGATCAGTTGAAATTGGTTTGTGGCTTTGGTTTTTGATACCGGAAACAAGGACAGGCTTAGCTGATAGACCTCATCGTGGGCTTTCGTTTCTTGGGCGGCCTTTTTGATTTGATGGACACACTTTAACATAACACGCTTTAGCTTCAGGATGTCCGAGTTCGACATGGTGAAGGTGGACGATGTTTGGACTCGTTCTTCGTATGGGGTGTTATCCATGGCCTCGAGACTTTTCATTAAAATTTGGCGCTGATAGCGAGCATAGGCTTCACTTGGGACCCGGTTGCCCTCGTTGCCCGCATCTCCAAGGTTATCAACCCAGCGCCCATCTTTCTCGACAAGCATTTGCAGTCGAAATAAGCGCTGAATCGCTGCCTTGGATTCTAGTTGAGATATTCCGAGTGTCTGTGAGATCCAATCTTCGGACGGCTTAAAGTGAGGTAAGTGAGTCAGCTCAAGAATGGCAAAGTGAAACCAATCTGAGATCACTTCAAAAAGATCTTTTTCAATGGTTTTATAGCTATTCGCTGTCGCCGTCGAGGTTCCAGTGATTAAGTCTTGAACCTCGGATTCGGACAGGTTGAGCCGCTTCCCGAGTCGGTGGCACATGGTATCTGTCAGCGGGCGTTTACCGCTAAGTATTTGAGACAAAGATGAAGCCTCGATTTCGAGATACCTCGCATAGGCACGAAGCGAGTAGTTCGGGTTTCGCTTCGCACGCTCAAGCATTTCGGTTCGGAGTTTTTCAATAAATCCCTGGTTTCGCATAGGTCAGGTATTATCCGAAATGGAACTGCCGACCAGGGGAAATGCCACAGACCGTGGCATCACTTTGAAACATATAAAATTTACAGGATGAACACTTTAACTGTTTCAAAAAAGCTTCGATTTGGATTCGACGGGAGGCTAAGCCTTCATGAGCCAGCTTCGATCGGTCTGAACCAGGAACTCGATGGATGGCTGAATTGATGGGCCGTACAGGTGGTAGGCTGGGACGAACTTTTCGATATAGCTGCGGACTTGTTCGTCGGACATTCCGTCTTTACCAGCGGCTTTCATTTTTTGTTCCGCCTCAATTCTCCAGTCGACGACATCCTCGACCGATTCGGGGCGAAGATAAACAAGTCGGTCAAAGAGGTCGAACAGAGGTTGGTAGTTGGACAGGTGTTCGTTGATTAGATTCAGATGATTGTCTTCCGTCTGAGTGGGTTGGAAGCCAAGAAACCAGCCCTCAAACAAGATGATGTCTTGAGGTTCGCGCACCTCGGTCCAAGTGCTTCGGTCACCGCGATCACCAAGGCCCGAATAAGCGGACTTATCATATCGAGGTATTTGCGTTGGGAGGCCGGCCTTTAGTGTTTTTAAAATCTTCAAAGCCAAGGGGACATCGTGGGTCCCAGGGTATCCGCGTTGCATTAGGTAAGGGTTTGATGTGCTTTCAGTCAGTTGCTTTTGCTGGTCTCGAGTCAGGTAAAAGTCGTCTACAGAAACACTGATCGCTCGTAACCCGAGGCCGGTATAGCTTTCGACGAGGTCGCGGCAGAAGGTTGATTTGCCGCAGCCTTGGGCCCCAGATACAGCAACCAAGAAAGGGCGATCAGGGCGTTCGTTTAAGATCCACTTTTCTAGGTAGTTCTTAGTTTGCAATGGCCGTCACCCAATAACAGAAAACAGAGATAAAAAGAAAGTATGCGACAAGGATATAGCTTCTGAAAAGCCAATTTATTTTACAGCCTAGTTGTTGAAGGATTCCCGGCTTCCAGATAAGGCCTTTTAGGTTTCTGGTTGCTCCTTGCGAGATCAAGCTCACTAAATAGCCGCCACCAAGAGTTGTGGCAAAACCGATGACGTTCCACCAAAGCCAGGAAACCTGTGGGAACTGGATCCATAGGACGAGGTTCACAAGAACTCCGGCGACTAAGCCGACCAGGGCTCCGGTGCTATTGCCGCGTCGAGTGAGTAATCCAAGTAAAAAGACGCCAAGAATTGAGCCGTTCGATAAAGATCCAATTTTGTTAACAGCAACAATGATGGAGGCGTCGATACCTTCGACGACGAAGGCGAATCCGACGCAAAGTGTTCCCCAAAATAGGGTCAGCAGCCGTGACCAAACGACTTCCTGTTTGTTGGTCATGTCCTTGATAAAGGTTCTTTGCACGATATCTCGGAGGGTCAGTGCACTGAGGCTGTTGATCACTGAATCTAAGGACGACATAGCGGCAGCAAAAAGCCCGACCATAACCAGTCCGACCAGGCCGGGTGGGAAATTCTGGAGCACAAACTGTGGGACCGCCATATTGAAGTTTCGTTGCCCGGAATCGGTTTGAGGCAGTGATTCGATAAACTCTGGAAATTTAACAGCGAAGGCCGCCAGGCAGATTCCAAGGACGCAGTAACTGACGACGAGTGGAAACCGCAGTAGTCCATTTAGAAACAGTGACTTATTCGTGTCATCAATGGTCTTCGTGGATAGCTCGCGCTGAACCTGTGATTGGTCGGTGCCGTAGTACGACATATAAAGGAATAGTCCGCCAAACAACATGGGCCAAAAGGCGTAGTCTTTACCGTCGCCCCAGCCATGTGATTGGAAGTCGAGGGCAACAAGTCGTTCTTTTGGTGTAAGCTCGAACAAGGCGCCCCAACCACCAATAAGGTCTACGGCAAAGAAGATGGCCAAAAGAATCGACGCAAAGAGAATGCACATCTGAATGACGTCCGAGTACACCACGGCCTTCATTCCGCCGAACATATCGTAAATTACAGTGACGATCCCCAGTCTCAGTGCGGCCACCCAAAATGGAATATCAAGACAGGAAACCAAAACCAGTGAGATCCCGTATACTGTGACGCCGGTGGAAAAGGCGCGTAGGAACTGAAATAGAACGCTCAGGGAAAGGCGAGTCGCATAGTTGAAGCGCTGCTCCAGGTAGTTGTAGACAGAGATGATTTTGAGCGCGCGAAAAAGCGGCAACATAAACAGAATCAGTCCAATCATCGCAAGAGGAAGGGCCAATTCATACTGCAGCCAAAGTAATCCACCGCCTGCCGCGAAAGCCACAAAGGCAGGGGCTCCTAGAAGACTGTTTGTTGAGCATTGAGTAGCCAGCGTAGAAATGGCCACAGACCAGGCTCCCAGGTCATTGCCGCCCAGATAGTAGTCCTTTTTGTTTTTTTGGCCTCGACTTAAGAAGATACTCAGCGCTACCATGAATAGAAGATAAAAAGAAATGATCAGCCAATCGAGAGTTGTCAGCATGGAAATCCAATTGAAGAATTATTTAGAAACGCTGTATCCAAATCAGGGAGATACGCTGTTTCAAACAGTTAAACAATTGATTGGCCCCACCGTTAAGGGGGAACGCCGAGAGCTCAATCACCGAGATGCATTACTGATCACTTATCCACATCAGATTCAAGACGCAAGCTCTGGTGTTGAACCGCTTCGTCTAATGTCAAAATTTTATAACAATCACCTTAAGAGCTGCTTCTCTGGTGTGCACTTTTTACCATTTTTTCCCTATTCGTCAGATGGAGGCTTCGCGGTTATTGACTTCGAAAAAGTCGACGATGAGTTCGGCAACTGGGCGGATATCCAGGCGATCGAAGGTGACTTGATGTACGATGCTGTCTTCAATCACACGTCTTCGAAGCATCGATGGTTTCAAGGCTACCTTGAGGGCGAAAAGAAGCTGCGGGACTTCTATCACCATTTCGATCAGCTCCCACAGCCTGGGTCGGTGGAAGAAAAGCAGTTGCGGATGGTTGTGCGCCCACGAGCAAGCGAGCTGCTTGCTGAGTTTGATAAAGATGATGGTGATAAGACTTGGGCCTGGGCGACCTTTGGGCCAGATCAATTGGATCTTAATTTTTCGAATCCCCTGGTGTTACTCGAGCTGATCAAGGTTTTGCTTTTTTATGTCGAGCAAGGGGCGACATTTATTCGCGTCGACGCGGTTCCTTTTCTTTGGAAAGAGCTTGGAACAAACTGCATGCATCATCCAAAGACTCACACCATCGTAAAGTTGTTGCGAACTGTTCTTGATCTTAAGGCGCCCCAGGTTTGTCTGATTACAGAATCAAATGTTCCTCATGATGAAAACATCAGTTATTTGGATGATGGTCATTGTGAGGCGCAACTTGTGTATAACTTTTCGTTAGCGCCTTTAATTATGCATAGCCTGGAAATGGGGACCGCCAAGCACCTGAAAGCATGGGTTGATGGCTTGAAACCGCTGCCGGGGACGACGTCTTTCTTTAACTTTACGGCGACACATGACGGGATTGGGGTTCGGCCATTAGAGGGNATTTTGCCTGATGAAGAAATNTTNGAGCTCGTTCGNCGNATGGAAGCTAAGGGTGGGTTCGTGAATTTTCGCCGCATTGATGGCGAAGAGCGTCCTTATGAAATGAATATTACCTGGAGTAGCGCTTTAAAGGTTGATGATCTTCAGCTGCATGTGCGCCGACTTCTGTGTTCCTATTCGATGTCGTTGGTGTTCCCTGGGGTGCCGGGTGTTTACTTTCATAATCTTTTTGGGACGGAGAACTGGTTTGAAGAATATAACCAGACTCTTCATAAGCGAGATATCAACCGTCGAAAATTTCAACAACAAGAGATCGACCAGTTTTTAGCCGATTCAGATAGTCTTGAAGGGCAAACATTTGCTGGTTTGACCGAGATGATGCGGCTTCGTCAACAAAATGAAATCTTTCATCCCCAGGCTGAATTCATTCAGTGTGAGGCTCAAGACGAAGTCTGGTGTGTCGAGCGTCGCTGGCAGGGGAAAACGGCGAGGTTTTACCATAACCTTAGCGATACGACGCAGACAGTGGATGGTTTGGTTTTGAGGCCTTACGAGCATATCTGGCAGCTTCCCTAAGCGACCGTTTCTAGCTGGAAAATTTTCGGAATCAGGGCCTGCTATTGTGGGAGTTGATTGAAGTGTTGTAGGCTCCCTGTCAGGGTTCTGAAAGGGCATTTGTGAGCTTCATTCAATCTTTGTTAATAGTGAGCCTGCTGGCGGCGCCGAGCGTCCATGCGGCTATTGATTTTGATACGGCGGTAAATGTCCTAAGGAAGGTCAAAGTGGCTCTTGGTAAGACCCAGGAGTCCGAAGGTGTTCGATTGACCTTTAACTTGGCTTGGAAGCGGTCCGAATTTTCAGCCACGCCCAGCTGTCAAAGTCGGTCGTCCGAGGGGCACCTCGTGTTCCTAACCGGAGGTGTGGCTCGGGCTGATTATATGACGGCTGATACCTTTGCCGTTATAGCTTGTCATGAGGCGGCCCATTGCTTTGGTGGTGAGCCGAGGGTTATAAGGGGGGCGTCCGTGAGGACTGGGGTGACCGTAGAAGGTCAGTCCGATTTTTGGGCTGCAAACACCTGTCTTCGCGAGTATTTCGCCAACCAGTTGGCATCGCAAAATTTGAGCGGTAGCGACGGTGGGCTCACTTTTGATCGTGGGATCACTCGGATCTGTCAGTCGGCTTACGCGAATCAGATCGATCAGTTCATATGTGCGAAGACGATTGCCTCAGCTGAAGGCGCGGTTCGAGGTTCAATGAGAAAAGGGGAACGCGTTGATATTGGGACCCCTAGTCCCCTGGTCGTTTCAGCGACAGACCTAGACCATCCGTCCGCCCAATGTCGCTTAGATACCTTTGTTCAAGCAGCCGTATGTCCACAGGGGGAGTGCCTTAATGATCGACCTCGCTGTTGGTATCATCCTTCAAGTGGCGAAGGGCCATAAAAAGAAATTGACGATGTTGTCGTCAGCTTGGGCGCTTGAACCTGACAGAGGTTGAAGTCACTCCGCTGGGATACAGGGCGCTTCTTTTAAGTGATGTGCGAATTGGCTCATGAGGGATGTTTTCCCTTTCTAGTATCGCGTGCAGATCTTTTGCAGAATAGGTTCGCAAACAGGAAATGATCCCATCCCATAACAGCATTAAGGGGATAAGGGGAAGCAGATAGGTGAACAGGACGCAGGGAAGTCTGTTTTTTCGGTTCCAGATAAAAGGCAGGAAAAGCAAGAACAGCACTGGGCCAAAGAACATGGCTATTAGGCTGTCGGGGCTTTTTCGACAATATTCTAAAATAAGTATATCGTTTCCGTTTTCGGCATTGTGTTTCAGGATCTGACCGACTTGATCGTGATCAAAGTGGTGAAACGAGTTTATGAACAGCTTTGGCGAGTGATCCTCTGGAGTGCTTTTCGTTGCGTCCGTTGGTTGTAGCTTGTAGCTGATGCCGCTGTCCTTTAAAGCATTTATCTGTTTAGCAAATTCGATGTTTTTTTCGATCATCAAGTCAGACAGCTCAAAGGACCCGGTGAATGATGCCGGAAGGGCTGTGCGGATCATTAGGTTGACATGCCCACTGCCGGCACATGGATCTTTGATTGTCTTATTCGGGTTGTTTTCGCACAAATCTAAGATGGCCTGTGTCCACAGTTTGTGGTGTCCGAACGCCTTGTAAAGTGCGCCCATGAAGTCCCGAAGAACAGAGTGGTAAAACTCAGGAACCCAGGCCTGGTCACCAAATTCAAAAGACTGAACTCGCATTATAGGGCTCTCCTTTTTAAGAGCGGTTGCTCGAAGGGATTTTGTCTGGCTTCGAGCAGCTAGCAATGATGTACAACGAGTTCCCTTTTTGGACGTGGCTCTCGACTTTAAATANGTGCTTTTCAAGCAATTGAAGGCTTTCTTCTTTCGAGTAGGGGCGAAACAGGATNCCGATCCTCATTCCCCACGCGTTTACCCTGTTTGCTATACGACTAAGAATCCCGTTTCCCTGTGGGGGAGTCAGTACGTTGACTGCCAGNTTGGCCCCAGGTTNAAGGACTCGGTGGATTTCTTTTAAAGCGAGCTCNATGTCCCCAATNGTGTGGAAGGCNTTTGGAAGGTTCGCCGATAAAAATTGGTTATCACTGAAGCTCAGCTGCCTGAGATCTTCGCAAAGCACTGTGGATCTTTTTAACTTTTTCTTTGCTCCGGCTAGCATCGCTTTCGAATAGTCCACCCCGGTCACGGTTTTGAATTTAGAGAACAGCAGGCATAGTTTTGTAAATGTGCCGGTGCCGACAGCGCATTCTAGATGGTTTTCCGAGATATTTCGGCCAAAAAACAGGAGTTGTGTCGTTAAAAGGTTATTGTAGGTCAGGGTGAGGATGCAGAAACCACGAAGGTCGTACAGCATCGGAGGTAAATCATAGGAGTGTTCGTTGACCTTATCCACTGGGGACCGCCTTAAGGTTATTAGATTAGCTAAGTGTTCAAGAAAACTGGGTTTTTGTCAAAGACATGGGGTGTGGCATCGACGGCTTTGGCTGGAATTATACATTAAAAATATTTATAAATAGATTGAGGTTTTCAGCGGGACAGTCGGTGAAGTCTTCTGAGCGCTATTTGGGGCTCGAGTCCGAGGAAAGCCGCCTTGACGGCTGCGAATAAGCGCGTATAACCATAACCTAAATGATCAAAATCACTTCATTTTGGTGGAGATCGGCTTTGCTGAACGCCTTGCCAGACGTCAGCGGGGTTAAGTTGTTAACGGAGGTTACCATGGCACTATTAAAAGAAGAAACACAGCAGATCGTAAAGCAATTCCAACGCAAAGAGCTTGATACAGGAAGTCCTGAAGTTCAGGTGGCTCTTTTGACGCAAAGAATTACTAAGCTAACGGATCACTTTAAAGCCTTTAAAAAGGACTATCACTCTCAGCGCGGCCTAATCAACTTGGTTGAGCGTCGTCGTAAATTGCTCAACTACATCCGAGCTAAAAAGCCAGAAACTTACACCAAATTGATCCAAGATCTTGGTCTTCGTAAGTAATTTCGGCATCATTGTATCCGACGTATAAAAGACAAAAAGGAAAAATATAAATGAAGCAAATCGTGACAGCGCAGGTGGCTGGTAAAGAAGTCACCTTCGAAACCGGGCGTATCGCAAAACAAGCCCATGGATCTGTCATCGTCACTTGCGGAAGCAACATCGTTATGGTCACCGTTGTTTCCAGTACTCGCGAGTCGACGATGGACTTCTTCCCACTGACCGTTGAATTCGCAGAAAAATTCTATGCGACGGGGAAAATCCCAGGCGGATACTTCAAGCGTGAAGGACGCCCCACTCAAGAGGCCACTTTGACAGCTCGATTGATCGATCGTCCCATGCGCCCTTGCTTCCCGGAAGGTTACCGTCAAGAAACTCAAATTGTAGCGACGGTTCTAAGCTCTGACGGCACATTCCCTGTTGATATTCTTGCCTCAATGGGAGCTTCAGCGGCGACTCATATCAGTGATATCCCATTTAACGGACCGACGGCTGCGGCTCAGGTCATTCGTGTTGATGGGAAGCTGATTGCGAACCCAACTCGAGAAGAAGTGGAAAAAGCCGAGCTGAACATCACGATTGCCGGAACTCGTAACGGAATCCTAATGGTTGAAGGGGAAGCGAACTTCATCACTGAAGCTGAAGCCCTTGAAGCCCTTAAATTTGGTCACGACAGCATGATGCCGGCTTTAGATGCTCAAGAAAAACTTCGTGAGCTTTCTGGTAAGGAAAAACGTGCGTTCGAACCGAAGCAAATCGATGCTGACCTACGCACGAAAGTCGAGTCCGATTACACAGAGGCCGTTAAGTCGGCGCTTTCTATCACTGAAAAGATCGAGCGTTATGCGAAGATCGATGAAGTGGCGAAAGAGGCTGTTGAAAAATACACTGCTGACATCGTAGACAAAGACGAGAAGTCGGCGCGACAATCAGACGTTAAAACCTTGATTGGCGATATTAAGTATCGTGTAGCTCGTGACCTTGTTCTTGACACTGGTAAGCGTATTGATGGTCGTTCGACGACAGATATTCGTCAGATTTCATGTGAAGTTGATCTTCTGCCACGAGCTCATGGCTCGGGTTTGTTTACGCGCGGTGAAACACAGGTCATCGGTGTGACGACTCTTGGAACGCCTGATGACGAGCAAATGATTGATGCTCTTCATGGCACCGAGAAAAAGCGCTTTATGCTTCATTACAACTTCCCGCCATACTCTGTTGGTGAAACAGGCCGTATGGGCGGACAATCTCGTCGTGAAATTGGTCACGGGTTTTTGGCAGAGCGTGCAATTAAAGCGATTCTTCCAGACTACGAAAAGTTCCCATATACAATCCGAGTAGTCAGTGAAGTGACTGAGTCTAACGGATCAAGCTCGATGGGTACTGTTTGTTCGGGTTGCCTTTCCCTTTTGGATGCTGGTGTACCAATTAAAGGAAACGTGTCTGGTATTGCCATGGGTCTAATTAAAGAGGGTGATCGTTTTGCGGTTCTTTCTGATATCCTTGGTGATGAAGATCACCTTGGTGATATGGACTTTAAAGTGGCCGGGACACGGACTGGAATTACGTCTCTTCAAATGGATATCAAAATTGATTCGATCAGTTTTGAAATTATGGAGCAAGCCTTGAAGCAAGCTTTTGATGGCCGTA
>NYZX01000092.1:0-370 GCA_002686065.1 Pseudobdellovibrionaceae bacterium
AACCGCATACCGCTAGTCTATCAATCCCAGAGATATGAGACAGGCTTCTTGGACTAGAATTTAACAAGGACTATTCTAAGGTCTAGCCTGAATGCGATAGACCACTTCGCCGGCCGACTGCTTATCCATGGTCAACCTCATTTGAGGTAGCTGGACCGACTGAAGCTTTTCTACAATACGACTTTGGTTCTCAGCCACATCAACTTCAAAAACGACCTCTTCAGGACCTATAAACCGCTCGCGCACCGATCGAATTTCACGAAGCTGATTCAATCCCGTTTTTAAGGCTTCGACCTGAGGATACTCAAGGCGACCGCGGAAGGCCAACTTCAACAGGTCAGCCCCGAAACGGCCCTTTTNNNAGCTATNT
>NYZX01000092.1:375-46192 GCA_002686065.1 Pseudobdellovibrionaceae bacterium
CTGAACCGACAGATCTTCCACAAGATCAGGCCCAACTTCTGAAAGCTTCTCACGAACAACACGCTCGAATGGGCCAACATTGGTTTCAAACCTTCGCGTGATCTCGCCAATCACCCGCCCGTTATTTGTCTGAATCCCAACAAGCTTAATATCGATACGAAACAAGCGCCCACCACTGTTAACACGGGACAGGGTCGCTCGGCCTCGGAAAATCAAATCAGCTTGTAAGTACTCACCGATCAACAACAAATCATCCGTTCGGAGCCCTGATCGTCGATAGTTCTGAGGAACTAAGTCAACCAAATCTGTCCGGAACGGGTTATAGACATAGAACCCCTTGGATTCCAGCTGCTTCTTAAATTCAAGATACAGGGGAGCCAAAAAACCGCCCCCAGCAGCGCGACTGTCTTCGCTCCACCAAATTTCCGACTTTGAATGAACCTTGTCGTCAAAATCAACAAACAACAATGTCGAAGGAATCCCTTTTGTTTTATACAAAAGGCCCTCTTTCGTTAGAATCGTCTTCAGCTGATCGACCGCCACCTTCATTTCGACAATCATCGTATACCCAGCCTCAGCCCGAGCGACCTGGCTACTTTTAATCACAGGAATATATTTTCCCGACTGACTAATGATGACGTCACGAATAAGAGGCGTGTTTCGCTCAAGGCGCTGCTCACCGACAATTTCTGAGATGTATTTAAACGAGGCCGCTTCGATCGCTTGGCTTAGTATATCCTTGCGCGCAGACGTCGCCGACTTTTCGGTCGAAGCGCCGTCAAAATAGAAATCGACGGTGTCCGCCTGCGCGAAAGGGATCATTAAGAACAAAACAAAAGCAGTAAAATACGAGATCCAAAGATTCATACTGAAAGGCTAACTCGGCCTATGGGCGGAATCAATCAAAAGCCCAGGAAGTTTTTTAGCCTTCTTCGATCTCATAGCCCTGATCGCGCCAGTAGTTCATACCAACATCATCGACAAGAAAAACATTATTTGCCGCATCAACCGATGCCAACATCTGGGTCGCAATCTGCGAGCGATTTCCTGACCGGCAATACACATAAATCTTGTCATACTCTTTGAGCTCATCAGCAAATTGAAGAATCTGGTCATGAGGGATGTTTCGACTTCCCGGAATGCGAAACTCTTTAAACTCGTCGGGCTGACGCACATCTAGTAGTAATTCCTTATCACTAAGCGATTTAAAGACATCGTGAATTTGATCCATTTTCGTTGCCATAGCGTCTCCTTTAGTGAACTTCAATGAAGTCCGTCCGGCCAAAATAAGTATCAATTTTTTCAAAAAACAAGGGACTTGGGTCAACACCAGATGGCTCTTGAATATCTAACTGGACCCGCTTCGAAATTTCTGGAAGCTTCAGCGACAAACTGATCCCCGTACTTCCAGGATAAGCCTTTAAAGCCTCTTTCAACAAAGCCAGCTTTTCTGAATGACTGGCGTCGAGGTGGAAAATTAATTTTTTCGCCGATTTCAACTGCTGCCCAAGGGCTTTAACCTCGTCGACCAAGATCTTCGCTGTACCGCTGTCTGTTTCCGCGGTCCCCTTAATAATCACAGCTCCGTCTGACTTCAGAATCGCTTCATAACTGGCGTAAGCATCTGGAAAAATCACAAGCTCAGCCTGACCCGTTAGGTCCTCCAATTGCCCAAAGGCCATTCGAGTTCCTTTTTTGGTGATCACTTCACGCAAAGCCGAAATCAAACCGACCGTCTGTACCGTCGCCTTATTCGCCCCTTGCAAAATTCCATCAATGGTCCCGGTGGTAAAAACTCGAGTCAGACTTTCCATTCCATTCAACGGATGATCCGAAAGATAGAAACCGAGGACTTCTTTTTCGTGAGATAGACGCTGCGAACGCGACCATGGGTCTTGCTTTTCAAGAACGACCTTTTCTTCTTCAGAAGTCTCCTCAGATAAAGCAAACAAACTTGTTTGCCCCAGCTCAGCATCTTTTCTGGCTCGGTCAGCACGGTCAATAAACATCCCGTAGCCTTCAATCAATTCACGGCGATTAAACCCAAACCCATCGAAAGCTCCAGACTTAATTAAGCACTCGATGGTCTTCTTATTGACCCGACGCAAATCGACGCTTTCAAAAAAGCTTTCCAAGGATTCGAAGGTCTGATCTGGCTGCTGCGATCGAGCTTCCAAGATCGCTTCCACTGCGGCCTGTCCAACCCCTTTAATGGCACCTAACGAGAAAAAGATCTCGTCGCCTTTCACGGAAAACTTAAAATCCGACACATTGATATCCGGCGAGTTCACCTTAATATCATGCTTTTGTGCATCTTTAACGTACTTCACGACCTTATCTGTGTCGTTCATTTCCGTCGACAACAAGGCCGCAAAGAACTCGACCGGATAGTAGTTTTTAAGCCAAGCCGTTTGAGCCGCGACAACACAATAGGCCGCCGCATGCGATTTGTTGAAACCGTATTTCGCAAATTCGGCCATCAAATCAAAAAGCTCTTCCGCCTTCTTACTGTCAAAATCGTTTTCTTTAGCCCCTTTTAAAAAGCGCTCACGCTGCTTGGCCATCTCTTCGGCGATTTTCTTACCCATGGCACGACGAAGCATATCGGCTTCACCCAACGAGTAGTTCGCGATCTTCGAAGCAATCAGCTGAACATGCTCTTGGTAAACGATAATCCCGTAGGTTTCTGCCGTGATACTTTCAAGCTCGGGAAAAAGATATTCTACCTTCTTTTTGCCGTGTTTACGCTCAAGGTAATCTGGAATCATATCCATCGGACCAGGACGATAAAGGGCGTTAATCGCCACGATATCTTCAAAGCAATCCGGCTTAGCTTTACGAATCAGGTCGGTAATACCCTCACCTTCAAACTGGAAGATACCGGCCGTATCCCCTTTACACATGATTTCGTAAATCCCCGCATCCGACATCGAGATCTCTTTTGTCGTGATCTTTTTATTGCGGTTTTTCCCAATCAGGCGCAAAGCTTCATCGATATGAGTCAATGTCTTAAGTCCCAAAAAGTCGAACTTAATCAGTCCGATTTTTTCGGCATGCTTCATATCATACTGAACCACGTTTTCATCGTCCGCCCCACGGTACAAAGGGGCGTGATCGACGATACGGCCATCAGCGATAACAACACCGGCCGCATGGATCCCCGCGTGACGGGTAAGGCCTTCAATTTTCAATGCCAGATCGATCAGCGTGTTGATCTTCGGATCGTTATCCATCAGATCCTGAAGTCGAGGCTCTGTTTCAATGGCTGTTTTTAAATCGATCCCCAAAACATCGGGCACCAATTTCGAGACCACATCGACTTCAGAAAATGTCATTCCCAGAACACGGCCCACATCGCGAATCGCCGCCCGAGTCTGCAACTTTCCGTAGGTGATAATCTGCGACACCGAATCTTGAGAATACTTTTCGGTGACATAATCGATCACTCGACCACGGTTTTCCTGACAGAAATCGATATCAAAGTCAGGCATCGAAACACGTTCCGGATTCAAGAAACGCTCGAAAATAAGGTTGTAAGGCATTGGATCCAGGTCAGTAATTCCTAAACAATAGGCCACCAAACTACCGGCTCCTGATCCCCGACCAGGTCCCACGGGTATATCTCGATCCTTTGCCCAGTTAATGAAGTCCTGTACGATTAAAAAGTAACCGTTGAACCCCATATTGGTAATCACACTCAGCTCGTAATCGATGCGCTTGATATAGGCATCACGGTCTGTGATGGGCTCTCCGCGACCCTCTGCCTCACGAATACGTTCATCCAAACCTTCAATAGAAAGACGACGCATTTCCTGCTCATCACTGGCACCGTCTTTTGTCGGAAAGCTTGGAAGGTGATAAATAGGCTTTCCGGTTTCATCCTTTAGGTGAAACTCAACATTACAACGGTCGGCGATTTCCAGGGTTCTATCAATGGCTTCGGGCACATCTTTAAACAAAGATGTCATCTGTTCGCTGGTTTTGAAATAAAACTGGTCGGACCCCAGTCGATACCGCGACTCATCCTGCAAGGTCTTGTTCGACCCAATGCAGATCAGGACTTCTTGAGCAATTTGATCTTCCTGCTTGGCGTAATGAACATCATTGGTCGCAACGACCGGAACCCCAAAGTCTTTGCCCGCTTGAATCAAAAAGGGATTTATCTGATCCCAAGCCGCTACACCGGTCCGGTTTAGCTCGAGATAAAAACGGTCTCCAAGCAAATTTTTATAAAATTGAATGCGCTCTCGAGCAGCCTCTTCACCTTCGTTTTGCAAAGTCCAAGGGATATCGCCACCCAGACCACCAGACAAGACAATCAGATCACTCGAGAACTGCTCAAGCACCTCATCATCAATTCGAGGCTTATAATAAAAACCCTCTTTGTAGCCAATCGAGCTAATCTGACAAAGATTCTGATACCCTTGGTAGTTTTGCGCCAACAGAACGAGCCGACGATTCGGCTTCTTAGCGCCCGATTTCCGATCGCCCTTTTCATGACGAGAACCCGGAGCCAAATAGACTTCAAGCCCCAAGATAGGCTTCACCCCGTGCTTTTGAGCCGCAAAATAAAACTCAATCGCTCCGAACATATTCCCATAGTCGGTTATCGCTAAAGCCGGCATTCCATCCGCTGCGGCCCTAGAGCAAATCTCATCAAAACGACAACAAGCCTCTAGCAAGGAATACTGAGAGTGAACATGTAGGTGAACAAACGAGCTCATACTATTCCCACTCGATGGTTCCAGGAGGCTTACTTGTGACATCATAGACGACGCGATTAATGCCCTTCACCTCATTGGTAATACGATTCGAAACATGCCTTAAAAAGGCTCCATCAAAATCAAACCAATCCGCCGTCATCCCATCTTTCGATGTGACGGCACGGATCACCAAGGTCCAATCATAGGTTCGAAAGTCACCCTGAACCCCGACAGATTGAACGGGCAACAAGGCACAGAAAGCCTGCCAAATCTGATCATACAAACCTTGCTTACGAAGCTCCTCGATGTAAATCGCATCGGCTTTTTGCAAAATCTCGACTTTGTCTTCAGTGATCTCACCCAAGACTCGAATCGCAAGCCCCGGACCAGGAAACGGGTGACGCCACAAGGTCTTTCTAGGGATCCCCATCGCCGCACCAATTTCACGAACCTCATCTTTGAATAGCTCGCGCAGCGGCTCGATCAGATTTAGGCCCAAATCCTTCGGAAGACCACCCACGTTGTGATGCGACTTAATCGTTACACTGGTTCCACGAGGGGACACGCTTTCAATCACATCCGGATAGAGCGTCCCTTGCGCCAGCCACTTAATTTTTGAATCTTTAGGAATCGACTTTTTAAAGACATCGATAAACATATGACCGATGATTTTGCGCTTTTTTTCCGGATCAGACACACCCTTTAAGGCACCCATAAAATCCGCCTTGGCATCCACACCTAGAACATTCAAGCCAAGTTCGTTATAGATCCCAAGAACCTCCTCATACTCATTAAGGCGAAGAAGACCTGTATCAACAAAGACGCATCGAACACGCTCGGGACCAAATGCTTTGGTTAACAACGTCCCCACAACGGTCGAATCAACACCACCGCTAAGAGCACAAAGAATGTCCTCGCCGTCCGGCACCATCGCTCGAGCTTTGTTCAGCAAATCTTCAGCGATATTTTCAACAGACCACAGCTTCTCAGCCTGACACATATCAAAAGCGAAGTACTTCAATAAAGCGTCCCCACCTTCGGTATGACTGACCTCTGGGTGAAACTGTAAAGTTAGAATGTTCTCACCCAACATAATTGCAGGATGATCAGACCCACTGGTCGCAACAACCTTTAGCCCCGGCGCAGGGACCTTGACCGAATCACCATGACTCATCCACAACTGACCCAGCGTGTTCACCAATGGCGTGAAACCTTCAGCCCACTTCAACGTGTTCAATCCATATTCGCGCTTTTCACCCGGCTCAACGATTCCCCCAAGCTGCTGATTGATCAACTGCATGCCATAGCAGATGCCCATAACAGGAAACTGATCAATCAGTTCAACAACATCCCGCTTGGGCGCCTTATCATCCGTGACCGATGATGGCCCACCGGAAAGCACCACGCCCTTGAATCCGCGTTCTTTAATTTCACTGACTGGCGTATCGTAAGAAAGGATTTCAGCCGGGACCTCGAACTCGCGAAGTCTGCGGGCTATCAGTTGGGTGTACTGTGAACCAAAATCGAGGATGGCTATTCCAGATCGCATCGCGTCATACCTACTATAAGGAGTGTTTAAGAAGACCAAAACAATACCCCAGGACCAGGGTCGAGTCAGGCAGTTTTAGCGGCTTTGCTCGCAGCGACCAACCTGCTGCAGTACAGAGGAAGAAATCCCCTCACAGATCGCCACAAATTGAACGCGACGTTGGCAGTCCGAATCATCCCACCAAGTCAGCTGGTAACTCGCAAAGCGGGAAGCCTTTTCAACCTCCCCTTGAACAAAATCCACAGTCGCCTGATCCAACAAATCCGAGCAGTTTAACTGCGGATCTAACACCAAGGTTTTCTCAACGACCTGCCCCGACTGGCAATCGCCAACATGGTCACCCCCGCCCAGCCACCTAAGTCGCCGACCTGACGGATAGCTGGGCTGACACCCCTCTTCGCAGGCCACCACAGGTGGCCCAGGAAACCTCTTCGATTCAACCAAGGCCCGCTCGACCACTGAGCACCCAGACAAACAGAAAAAAGGATCACCAGGCAAAGTGGCCAAAACTTTTTCTTCGGGCTGCTGACAACCCTCGATCGTTAATGGATGCAGCTTCACTTCATCCATTTGGCTAAAATCAAACGTCTTGGATGTGCCGGGAATCTGATCGGGATGCTTCGCCATCCAAATCTGAATGAGAAACAACCCGACCAATGCTGCAAATCCAATGATGAAGCGCGGGTTTCCACTCATACCCAACAACCCTAAGCATCCAGAAAGGCTTTAATCTCAGCCTCTCGAAATAAGGTGTCTCGATAACCCAGCTCGATCAATCGCGAGGTGTATTCTGATTCGAACAGCAAGTAACTAAGAAGCTCGGCAGTGTCTTTAGAGGACCCCAATCCAGCAACCAAATAACGGATACTACGTGGCACTTTGGTGTGCATTTGACGAGCCATCTCCGCCAAGTCCTGGGACGGGCGAATCCACAAGGTGTCTATGACGTCGTAGCGAGTGTTTAACAGGCTACCCGATTGAAGCACCTGATTAAGATCCTGAATTCGCTGCATATCAATTTCTGTGGTATCGAAAAACAAGGAATTCAACATCAAACCAAAAACCCTGGCGACACTGGGGGCGCGGTTAAACGAAGGCTCATGATTCTGATCTTTCGCCGACTGCCGAACCCCGATGACAAAGATCTTCTTTGCCCCTTGGTTGATAATCGGGCTAATCGGCGTTTGATTCCTCAGCGTCCCATCGCCAAACCACTGCGTTCCTACTTTCCACGCCGGAAACAGCAAGGGTATCGCTGAAGACGCCATAAGATGATCGATCTCGATAGACACTTTAACACTGCATCGATCCCATCGATCCCATCGATCCCAAGGTTCCACGCGATTCTCATCTTGCAGAAAAACATTCATTTTATTGGTCGAGTAGTTGTAGGCTGAAACACTCAATGTCTTCACATGACCCTGCTGGATGTTGTAGGCCATTTTTCGAAAGTCGATCTGGGTCGACAACAAGGTTTTAAGCGGAATGGTGTCCAACAACGAATGACTCAGTTTCCTGGAATACAAAGCCCCTAAGGAGGCATCACTAAGCCACCCTAGCCCGATTCGCCCCAAGGACATTAAATCCGTTCGGATAACTTGGTCAGAACTAAGACTTTCCCAGAGGTCACAAAGGCGCCGCGTTCCCTTTAACAAATCTTGTGCTTCCGAAGCCAGAAACACGGCATTGATGGACCCAGCACTCAAGCCGGCATAATGCTCCAAACAAGAGGTCTTATCCAATTTTTCAAAAATCTCGGCAAGGCCTTTCAGCACGCCGGCCTGATAGGCTCCGCGCGAGCCACCACCTGTCATCATTATTCCAATTGAATCATTACTCATAGGCCCTTCTAGCTTAGTAGAATTCCAGGGCCATGATTAGCTCCTGGAACAAAACCCAGACCAATCAACCCGCTTTGATCTTCCGCTAGATGCGAACCCGCAACTCAGTCTTTAGATGACTTTAACGACGAGCTCGGCTGCTCGCCATACTTTTGTTCAGTACTTCCGGCCACAGAGGGATTTGCCTCATCCCGTTGAATCGAGTTCACGACCTGATTCAGACGTTCTAAGGCTCCGTCGATTTTTTTAAGCAATTGCACGCTCTCCCCAGGCATATCATCCGAGTACTCGTCCGATAAAATTGACAGATATCCAACCGCTATATTCAACGGGTTTTTGATATCATGAACACGAACTGTGGAAAGCGCCGACTCATCCGCCGACACCCCAGCTGTCGCGACCGGCTCAACGTATGTGATATGCTCATCCAAACGATCGCCCAACCAGCGACGAACATAAACCTCTTCACGGCCATGCTGACAAAGCAACCAACCGACGGCAACGCCACTTCCCTTGGCGCCCGTCAGGGTAAAGCTTGAATTCACCGATGAATTTTTAATAAGGATTTTTTCCAGATCCAAACCGACGCATTCTTCTGGGGAGCGCCCCAACCAGGCAGCCAAGGGCCTCGAGACCTCAAGGATACTTTCTGTGCTGTCGGTAATAAACGTAAACTTAGGCGTGATCTGAAACGGCATTGCTCTCCCAACATGTTGCTAAATAAGTTTAATTCAACAACGGCAAAACCGCACAGCCCTTTAAGGCCATGTCTCTATTTTTGTCGGGACAAAACAACAATATATTTTAAACTTAACCAACAAAGACCAGCGCTATTTGCGCCAGCCGTTTTTGACCAAGTTACAATCTGTAGTTTGGCGCCTCTTTAACGATACTGACGTCATGAACATGAGACTCTGTTAACCCTTGCGTACTAATGCGAACGAAGCTGGCTTTATCTTGAAGCTCTTCAATGTTTCGAGCCCCAAGGTAACCCATTCCGGAACGCAAGCCACCTAACAGCTGATGCAAAATACCGCTGGCGCTCCCCTTATAAGGCACCTTTCCTTCGATACCTTCTGGGACAAGTTTAGCATCGTCGGAGATATCACTTTGTCCATACCGGTCCTTCGACCCCTTTTTCATGGCTCCTAAACTTCCCATGCCGCGGTAAAGCTTATAGGTCCGTCCTTGATACAATATGGTTTCACCTGGACTTTCATCACTTCCAGCAAGCAAGCTACCAACCATGACGGTATTAGCCCCCATTGCCAAAGCCTTCGTAATGTCTCCAGAGTACTTAATCCCGCCATCCGCAATAATAGACCGGCCATGACGTCGGGCCACAGCCGAACAGTCACGAACAGCGGTGATTTGCGGCATCCCAACCCCAGACACAACTCGAGTTGTACAAATAGACCCTGGACCAACACCAACTTTAACAACATCAGCACCAGCCTGGATCAAGGCCTCTGTTCCATCGGGTGTCACCACATTCCCCGCGACGATAATCGTGTCTTTATGCTTGCTAGAAATCCACTTCACCATTTCCAAAACATTCTTCGAATGCCCATGAGCGGTATCCACAGTAATTAAATCAACACCAGCTTCTATTAAGGCATCAATCCGATCATGACTGCTTGGATCCGTTCCTACGGCTGCCCCGACAAACAGGCGCCCGCGAGAATCCTTCGTTGCCTGAGGAAAGGTTTGAGCTTTTTCGATATCTTTAATGGTGATCAACCCCTTCAAACGACCTTCCGAATCCACAACCGGCAACTTTTCGATCCGATGTTTTTGCAAAATAGACTTGGCCTGTTCCAGGGTCGTGCCAACAGTGGTGGTCACAAGGTTTTCCTTGGTCATGATATTTCGGATGGGCTGATTCACGTTGTCTTCAAAGCGCAAATCCCGGTTCGTTAGTATCCCCACAAGCTTGCCATCAACGGTAATAGGGACTCCACTGATTGAATACTTCGCCATCAGGTCCAGCGCCTCATCAACCAACTGATCCGGCCCCAACGTGATGGGGTCTGTGATCATTCCACTTTCGTACTTTTTTACCTTTTCAACTTCAAACGTCTGACCTTCAATAGTGAGGTTCTTATGGATGATTCCGATCCCACCCAACTGAGCCATCACTCGGGCAATTTTATTTTCGGTCACCGTATCCATAGCCGCCGAAATAATCGGCATATTGAGCTCAAGGTCGCGAGCAAATTTTGTTTTTGCGACAACTTCCGAAGGCGTGATTTCGGAGTATTGCGGGACCAACAGTATGTCATCATAGGTTAAAGCATCACGAATTTCGGGGGACATCTTTCTACTCCTGACTTGGCTGATACCAAGTTTGATATTTCAAATAGTTATCTGCAGACTGGGACAAAAACTGAATTTCTTCCAGGGTCAGATCACGAATGACTTTCGCTGGCCGCCCCATAACAAGAACACCTTCGGGGCACGTAAACCCTTGAGTCACCAAGGAGCCCGCACCAACAATGCAATTTCTTGCAATGTGGCTGTGGTCCATCAAGATACATCCCATTCCGACCAATGTTTCATCATCAACCCTTGTTCCATGAAGGACACAGCTATGACCAACACTAACGCGTTCACCGATCGTGGTTTGAGCTTTATTCAAAGTTCCGTGAACCACAGTTTGATCTTGGATGTTAGATTGCTTTCCGATTTTGATTGGCATCACATCGCCGCGAACAACGGCATTAAACCAAATCGATACGCCCGCAGCCAACTCGACGTCGCCAATGACTTTGGCTCCTTCGGCAAGGAACACGGTGGGATCGAGTTTCGGCATGAAGCCCCTAGCTTGGATCAACATGCCACGTGATGTTACATGAAAGGTTTATAAAAGCAAGCGCCCACGTAATGTTTGCGGAAAGGCTTCGCGGATAAGAACGTCGACGGTTTGGCCGGTCAGATCACCTGTGCCCTCAAAGTAGACAGTCTTGTTCTGCGTCGATCGGCCGTAATACTTTTCAGTCTCGGGATCCTGCCCCTCAACGAGAACCTTAAGGCTTTGGCCCTCATATTTTTTAGCCATCCCAAAAGCAATCTCATTATGTTTATCAAACAAACGTTGAAGACGATCTGACTTCTCTTGCTCGGTCAATTGATCTTCCCATCGAGCCGCTTTAGTAAACGGTCGCGGAGAATATTTAAACGCATAAATGCTTTCATAGGGGACAATATCCAAAAGACTAAGCGTGTCCTCAAACTGCTGTTCCGTTTCGCCTGGGAACCCGACAATGATGTCTGTCGACAAAGTGGCTCCAGGCATTGTGTCCAAAATCATCTGCGCTTTTTCGATATATTCCTCGCGCGTGTATCCACGATTCATTCGCTCAAGAACTTCAGAGTTTCCAGCCTGAACCGGAAGGTGAACATATTCGCAGATTTTCTCGCGGTGATCTTGCATAATTTGAACAAGCTCTCGATTGAAATCTTTAGGGTGACTTGTGGTATATCGAATTCGTTGAATATCCGTTTCCGTCGCCAAGCCTTTCAACAAAGCTCCGAAATCATAGCCTTCTACGGACTTATACGAATTCACGTTTTGCCCCAATAGAGTCACCTCTTTCACACCCCGTTGGGTCAAGGTATTCACATCGGCGACAAGCTCGGCGTAGGATCGAGACCGTTCCCGCCCACGAGTGAACGGAACAACACAAAACGTACAAAAGTTATCACAGCCCTTCGTGATATTAACAAAGGTAGATACTCCTGGGTTCCGATTCAAAGTTTCGATTTGATAAGGCTTGCCGTGCTCAAACTTTGCGGACACCAGCTTTTCGCCCTGATCACGAACCCTCCCAACAACATCGGGGAGCTGATCAATGGCATCTGTTCCAATAACAAAGTCGATGATGGGCATATCTTCCATCAGGCGCTTCTTTTCTTGCTGAGCCACGCAGCCAGCAACACCAATTCGAAGCTTTGGGTTGGCCTCTTTCATCTTGCGATAACGCCCCACTTCCGAGTGAACCTTATGCACCGGCTTTTCACGGACGCTACAGGAATTGATGATTATAAGGTTGGCTTGGTCTGGAGTGTTTACAGGTTCGTAGTTAACCATCTCAAGAAGGCTATACATACGCTCGGTATCGTTCACATTCATCTGGCACCCATAGGTGGAAATGAACACGCCGTCACGATGACTCATATCTGTTTGAAAAGACTCGGGTTTATCTAACACAGGGGGCTCCAGCCAGGGCTTGCAGAATGGGGTTCTGCCACAATTAGCCCTTAAAAATAGTTCGACATGGGTCAAAACTGGGAAAATTCCAATATTTCTAGCTTGCATTAATTTCAAAACTGTTTTTTCATGTCAACGCATCAAGTAAAGGCAGCAATTTTTTTCTTGATCAATAAAGGAAGTAGACATGATCCCTCGCTTAGAAAGCTCGACAAAATGGACCAGCCTCCCAGAGGAGCTGAGCGTTCAAATCGAGCGTGCAGCAAGCGACCTGTTCCCAGAACAGGCCCGAGAAGGAAAGTTTCTTGCGGAAGGCCGTATCTACCCTGAAGAGTTCCTATTCCGCTTAGGCTATGTTGAAAACGAACGCCTTGTTCAAATCAATTTTGAAACCTCGTCAGCCTTCAATCTGGAAAAGGATAACATCAAAAAAATTATAGACCTTAGCGTTGATTGCTCAGCCGCCTTAATGGAAGGCTTCTTTAAATCAACTGAGATGGACTACCCACGAGACTGGAAGCGCGTCGATTTCGACGGCCGGGAAATCTTTGTCCAACACACGACAGTGAACTCTGAGCTAGAGAAGCAAGCTGATAAGCTTCTTGGTGAGGCCAGTGACGCCCTGATTAACCAATCCAAAGCGAATGAATCTTCTGAGGAATTTGAAGCTATTCTCTCTTCGCTGGGCGTTGAGCCCTCGGACATCGAGCCTACACAAATCCACTAAATCAAAGACCACGCATCAAACGGCTACGGCCAGCAATTGCGCTGTTCAGGCACAAAAAAAGGCGAACTAGGTTCGCCTTTTTTTACTTATTCGAAAAATAGTCTGATCAATAATCCGAATCAGAATCATCATCACCCGAACCTGCTGTCTGGTGACCACGAACCTCATCGATATAGCTTTGAGCTTCGTCCTCGTAATCATCTCCTGAACTTGAATCATCTAGCTCAAGCTCTTGAATGGCAGCCATAAAGTCTTTGCTGCTACGAAGGTCTTTTCGAAGGATCTCCAAGAAGCGATCTGGGTACCGAGCTGTTAGTTCCTCGATATATTTATCCAGCTTACCTTCTGACAGAATCTTTTTTCGAACCTGAATCTTCTTCCAAAATAACAAATAGTGGTATCGACAATAGCTATCAACCGTTGCAACCTGGTCACAGTCCGGAACACGACAAAGGATATTTCCTTCAGCGTCCGTCAGGACAACCTCTTCAAACTCATCCTCTTCGTCTTCAAAATCTTCATCTTCGATTTCTTCAACGACTTCTGCTTTTTTAGCTGATTTCTTAGGAGCAGCGGCCTTTTCTTTTGGCGCTGTAACTTCCTCAGGAATCACCGCAGTCGACTTTGGCGAGCTCACCTTAGCTTCAGCGGCCTTGTCTTTTGCCGGAGCTTTGACCGCTTTCTTAGCGGCTTTTTTAGGTGCAGCCGCCTTTTTCACCACTTTTTTTGCAGCTTTTTTAGGCGCAGCCTTTTTGGCGACTTTCTTCGCAGCCTTCTTTTTAGCGACAGCTTTCTTTTTGGTCGCGGTTTTCTTCGCAACGGCTTTTTTCGCAACTTTCTTCGCGGCCTTTTTCTTGACCGCTTTCTTCGCAGCTTTCTTCGCTACTTTCTTAGTCGCCTTTTTGGACGCCGTCTTCTTCACAGCCTTCTTTTTAGCCGTGCTCTTCTTCGCGGTCTTTTTCTTTGCGGCCTTCGCCTTTTTCTTTTTTGCCATGGACAACAAGTTGAGCCATTTCATAGTGTTCGTCAAGCGATCTCGGTCAGCGGACCACAACATTCCCCGTTTTGGTTCTAACGAAAATTCGCCCCTTAGAATCTCCTCGCAAGCGCCCACGAATGACCTTGATTGAAGGATATCTCGTCAGTTTTAGGTAGCGAGCTGTCGTCAATTGACCTTCTTTCGACCCGATATTTAAGCTGGCACCAGATGACTTGTGCTTAATTGTGACATTTGATCGATCCGCTTTCACACGGACGTCTGCCTCGCCTATAATTTCAGCATCAATATCCCCCAACTGGGAATCAGCCTTCAAAGTTCCTTCAAGCTGCCGAATAACGACCTTTTTTTGATCGGATTGAATGTCCACTTTGCCTTTGTGACCGGTGACCTCAAGATCGCTTCTTTTGACCACTAAAGACATATCTCCCTCCGTCTGAGCTAACAGGGTTTTCCCTCCAAAATTTTCAAGACGAACCTCAGCCTTGGACTTCAAAATAGTCACATCACCCAAAAACGAATTGACCTCGATCGAGCCCTGCGCCTGCTCGATATCCAGCTTTCCACGGCTAATAAAGTAGGACTGCTCCCCCTGAACCGCTTGGATGGATACACTTCCATTAGCCATCTTCATAGAAACCTTGTTATTCAGTAGTTGGCTCAGACTTGCTTGACCTTCCTTTAAAGCCCCTTCGAAGCCCCACCCCTCAGGTAAATACACAATGACTTGCCATGTCGGCCACGAATTTTGGCGAAGACTTTCTCTCCATAGTGAGCCAACGCTGGGGCCCGAGTTTTGGATTTGAATATCGTTTCCGACTTTCGCGACTTGAAGAGGCCATTCGCTATAAAAGGCATCGGCGTCTTTCGCAAACTCCTTCGGAACTTCAATCATGTTCGTTTCAATTTGGACACTATCTTTGGATTTTGTGCCTTTGACCACCAGGTGAGCCTTGATAAAGCTTAATTTTACGGCACCTTTTGCTTCGACAGGAATTTTATACAGCTTTTTAAAGCCCTGAGCCTGCGCGTTAACAACGCCAAATGCCAGAANAAGACCAACCAACCATCGCGAAACCCAGATCAAATACATTTTACACCTTTGCTAAGAGGCCTAAACCCCTTTTAAACCACAAATATCATCCAAGTTTGACACCTTCACTAGCCGGTTTCAAGGATTGACAACCTAGGTCCGTCAAGGCTCTATTGTGGCCTTCATTGAAAGGGGAATCACAGATGTCTTCACCGACTTATATTTTAAGCGCGCAACGTACACCTATTGGGTCATTTCAAGGAGCCCTTTCATCGGTCCCTGCACCAAAACTTGGAGCTTCAGCAATTAAATCCGCACTAGAGCATGCCGGCGTTAAGCCTGAGCAAGTTGACGAAGTGATCATGGGACAGGTTTTAGCTGCCGGAGCTGGGCAAGCCCCTGCTCGACAAGCCTCCGTTTTTGCTGGCATTCCGACCAGTGCCGTTGCTTTAACTATTAATAAGGTTTGCGGCTCCGGTTTAAAATCTGTGATGTTGGGATCCGATTCGATTCAACTTGGACGATCAGGTATTGTTGTCGCCGGCGGACAGGAAAACATGACTCTGGCTCCGCACCTTCTTGAGAACTCCCGAGCCGGATACCGTATGGGCGATATCAAAGCCATCGATTCAATGGTTCGTGACGGCCTATGGGATCCGTTCAACCAATGGCATATGGGCTCATCCGCAGAGCTTTGCGTAAAAGAGTACAAAGCAACTCGCGAAGAGCAAGACGAGTTTGCAAAAGAAAGTTATCAGCGCTCGCAAAACGCGATTTCTGAAGGGCTATTTAAAGATGAAATCACCAGTGTTGACGTCGCCAACCGAAAAGGAACGGTGACGATCGACACCGATGAAGAGCCCGGCAAAGGCAACTTTGAAAAAATGCCGTCTCTACGACCAGCCTTTGAAAAAGACGGGACCGTCACAGCCGCAAATGCGTCAAGTATCAATGACGGTGCCGCCGCACTGGTTCTTGCATCCCAAGACAAAGTGGATGAGTTCAGCTTGAAGCCCATTGCTAAAATCGTGACTCAAGCCACTTTTGCCCAAGACCCTAAATGGTTCACGACCGCACCCGTTGGAGCGATCAAAAAAGCCTTGGCTCAAGCCAACCTAACGGCCGAACAGATTGACCTATGGGAAATCAACGAAGCCTTTAGTGTTGTCACCATGGCGGCTCAAAGAGAACTAAAACTGAGCTTTGACAAAATTAACGTCAACGGCGGAGCCGTCTCGCTGGGGCATCCTATCGGAGCCAGCGGCGCACGTATTACAACCACTTTGATCCACGCCTTGAAGCAGCGTAACTTGAAGACCGGCCTATCGACCCTTTGTATCGGTGGTGGTGAAGCCGTTGCTGTCATTGTGGAGCTACTATGAACAAAATCTATTCATCAGCCAAAGAAGCCCTAGACGGCGTTGCGGATAATATGACCATCCTTGTTGGAGGCTTTGGTCTTTGTGGTATTCCAGAGAACTTGATTCATGCACTTCGAGACTCTGGCGCAAAAAATCTGACCTGCATTTCGAACAACGCTGGGGTCGATGATTTTGGCCTAGGACTATTGCTACAAACTCGCCAGATTAAAAAAATGGTTTCCTCCTATGTGGGTGAAAACGCCCTTTTTGCAGAACTCTTTCTAAAAGGTGAGCTTGAGCTTGAATTCAACCCTCAAGGAACTTTGGCCGAGCGCATCCGCGCGGGGGGAGCTGGAATACCAGCCTTTTTCACGCCAACGGGCGTAGGGACTCAGGTGGCTGAAGGCAAGGAAGTTCGGCAGTTCGACGGTCGAGACTACGTTCTAGAGACAGCCCTAAAAGGAGACTTCGCCCTGGTCAAAGCTTGGAAAGCAGATCCATTCGGCAATCTCGTTTTTCGAAAAACGGCTAGAAATTTTAATCCGATGATGGCCACGGCCGGAAAAATCACTATCGCTGAAGTCGAAGAGATCGTCGAGCTAGGTGAGATTGATCCCGATCAGGTTCATACGCCAGGCGCATTTGTTCAACGTGTTGTTAAGGCCCCAAGCCTTGAGAAACGCATCGAACAAAGAACTGTATCACTCGGTTAATCAAGGAGAACAGGATGGCAGAAAAACTGACACGCGAGCAAATTGCTCAAAGAATTGCTAAAGAAGTTCATGACGGATTTACCGTCAACCTTGGTATCGGAATTCCGACATTGGTTGCTAACTATATCCCGAACAGCATGAGCGTCATGTTACAAAGTGAAAATGGCCTTCTTGGAATGGGATCCTTTCCGACGGAGGACAAGGTTGACGCTGACCTTATTAATGCTGGAAAGCAGACGGTCACAGCTGTCCCTGGTGCCAGCTTTTTTTCGTCAGCGGACAGCTTTGCGATGATACGCGGAGGCCATGTCGACCTCACTGTTCTTGGTGCCATGCAAGTCGATCACAAAGGTGATATCGCGAACTGGATGATTCCAGGAAAGCTGGTTAAGGGCATGGGTGGAGCCATGGACTTAGTGGCCGGTGCAAAGCGCGTGGTCGTAGCCATGCAACACACCGACAAGAAGGGCCAATCAAAGCTTCTTGAAGCCTGTGATCTTCCTTTAACAGGCCAATCTTGCGTCAATCGGATCGTTACTGATATGGGCGTGATCGACGTGACAGCCGAAGGCTTTGAGCTGATTGAAACCGCTCCAGGCTTTACGGCAGAAGAGATCATTGAAAGCACGGCGGCCCCGCTAAAAATTTCAAAAGACCTGAAAACGATGTCCTTTTCTTAGGATTTCTACAAAGCTGATCGCATGCTTATCGATCAGCTTAATTTAAACCAGCTAAGAATCTTTGAGTCCGTCTATAGGACACAAAGTATGACCCAGGCAGCCGTTGAGCTTGGCCTGACCCAGTCTGGAGTCAGCCAACATATACGGGCCTTAGAAGACGTGCTGGGGCTTAGCTTGTTTGATCGCATTAAAAAGAAGTTGGTCCCGACACCTGAGGCACGCCAACTTTTCGAGCGTATTTCGGTGAATCTCAATGACATCGAAAAAACCCTGTGGCGGGTAAAGGGCGAATCCCAACAACTGACAGGATTGGTCAGCATAGGTATGCCGGTCGAATTCGGGATGAACATCGTCCAACCCCTCATCTCGCAGTTTCTAAAAGAGCACCCTGGCGTTCAAGTGCGAATGCACCTGGACCTAGCTCCGCAAATGAGCCAGTGGCTTCTAAAGGGCGACCTTGATATGGCCTTCGTCGACAACCTATCCATCGATAAACGCTTGAATGCCACATGGGTTTACGACGAGGTTTTAGATCTTTGCGGCTCGGTCGAGTATATGTCGAACCACTACCCGATTTTAAATACGAAAAAGTATTTTGAGGGATTGGATTATGTAGAATACCAGGAAAGTGAAACCATTCTTCGCCAGTGGTTTTCCTATCACCTTCGGCTGAAACATCCGCACTTAAACATTCGAGCCTTTGTCGCCGACACGAAAGCGGTCGCTCGTTTTATATCAGCTGGTCTAGGTCTGGGAATCATCCCCAGACATGTTCACCAAAAATTAAGCTCGCAGGGACACCATTTTATAAAAGTGGAAGGCAGCGGGAAACAGCTTCTGAACCCCATCCGGCTCGCCTACCTAGAAGATCGAAGCTTCACCCCTGCCGCCGATGCCCTGATCGAATTCTTGCTGAAAGAGCTGCAAGCCGTTTCAAAGTTACGTCGGGAACAGTTGCAATCCGAACCCTACCATAGCCCCTCGGTAATCCCCACCGACTTCATCTAAGACAAAACCACAGAACCGCCATAGGCGGGCTCGAGGCTCGCCAACATCACCTTGACCTTGGTCTGATAGACAGAGGGCATCCCTGCTTCATATACTAGGGCAACGCTGGAGCAAGAGTGGCAGAATCAGGTGTTCGTGTCTTAGAAAAAGGTGAGATTCTTTTCCGAGAAGGTGATCCCTCGGATTGCATGTTCGTTATTAAAAAGGGACGAATTGCAATTACCAAAACAAAGGGCTCTGGTGAAATCGTGCTTGCCGAACTTCACGCCGGCCAAATGCTTGGCGAAATGGCCTTCTTTGATAACAAACCTCGCAGTGCCGGTGCTCGAGCCGTTGAAAAAACCGAAGTCATTGTCCTTCCTTTTAATGCCCTATACAGCCAATTTAAAAAGTTTCCAGAATGGTTAAAAGCCACCGTTCGAACGGTTAACAGCCATCTTCGAGAAGCCAACCAACGCATTAAAAACCTAGAGCGCGCCGAAGAAAAAGACGCAAAAATGTTTCCTGGCGATGTCATAGTCCGCCTGTGTGCCGTCATCAGCTTGGTCGGATTTAAAGTCGGAGAAAAAACGGAGGAAGGCTTAGTCATTCCCGGCGGCGTCCTTCGCACCTACTGCATTCAGATTTTTCACCAACCGACCCATCGTATGCAAAAACTACTTGAGGTTCTTGAAGAACTTCAACTTCTAAACATCGAAGACCTTGGGGAAGGGCGAACAAAAGTAACCCTATTCGACCACTCTCAGATCACCGACTTTGTCGATTGGTACAACAAGTGGCTTTATACAAAAGAGGCCGACCGTATTGAAGTTCAGGAAAGGCATTTGGATCTTCTTCATGCCTTAATCGTCTTTGGTAACAAGGTTGAAGCTGACGCCAACAACCAAGTTCGAGTGAACCTCACCGTCCTTCAAAACAAGGCCATGGAAGAGCTCGGTTACCAAGTGAACGCCACGGACATGGACACACTGTCTGAACTTGGATTGATTGGTGAAAGAATTTCAGAGGACGACAACACCACTAGCACTGAGTTTGACCTCGCTGAAATCAAGCGTTTATATCCCTTCTGGCGAATTATACATACGTTAAACAAAATACCTGCCAAACAGTAAACGATCAGTTAATGTGGCAAATTCGCCGTGTGATTAGCGTGTCTAAAAGGATTCTTTAAGACTACCGCAACACTTTGTAAACATTTAGCTAATGGACCATTAAGTCTTATTGAATGGCATAAATGGTCATTGAAGGATTGAGTTGATTACTCATAATGCTAATTGAGGGTTGGCGTGGCGAGCGAATTTTTGCAGTGGAGGCCATAATGAAACAAGAACAATTCAAAGTTATCGGGAAGTTTTTAGCCGGTAAGCGCAAGGAAGCCGGATTCTCTCAGAGTGATGTGGCGAAGCATCTTGGGTATACAGCCCAATTCGTCAGTAACTGGGAACGTGGTCAGGCACTTCCGCCGATGCAGGCTCTGCGCAAGCTGATCGATCTTATTAAAATGGATCGTGAAGAAGTGATCTCACTTCTTATCAGCGAGCACCGCAAGCACTATGTTAGCGAGCTAACAGAAGCTGCGACAGCAGACGCCCCTCAATCAAGCGTTAACGCCGCTCCGTCGCCTGGGTATCAAGCGACAGCAAGCGAACCTTACCGTACTGCTTAGTTCCCCATACAAGCAGAGATTGATCTCTTTTTGAAACCCCAAGGCTTAGCCCTTGGGGTTTATTTTTTGACAACGTAATGGAAGCTCAGACTCCTCAAGCTTCAACTTGAGATCTCGAACTCGATAGACTCGGACCGAGTTCGTCTTCGGTTTTTCAGTCACGGGCACACCCAAGGTCAGAACAACCTGATCACCCGGATCGACCAACCCATATCTCAGCAAAAGCTCTTCAACCTGAGCCAAAGCTTCGTCCGTTGAGTGATAAGGATTTATCGCAAAGGTCTGCACCCCCCAAGCCAACTGCAAACGACTCATCTTCTGTGGCACATGAGTGATCGCAATGATACGCGCCTTCGGGCGATAGGCCGATATTAACAAAGCCGTCCGCCCTGTCGTACTTAAACTGACAATAGCTCTTGCTTGCAAGTTTTTGGCACACAAACTCGCGCTTGCCGCTATGGCCTCTGGGATTCCCAAAGCCGTATTCGACGGAAGATCCCGATGATAAATCGATTCGTCTTTTTCAACTTCCGCAATAATTTCGTGCATGGTCGAGACGGCTTTAACCGGATACTTCCCACTGGCGGATTCCGCAGACAGCATCAAGGCGTCCGATCCGTCTATCACGGCGTTAGCCACGTCTGTGACCTCTGCACGAGTTGGACGCGGGTTCTGAGTCATACTATCCAGCATCTGCGTCGCTGTAATAACAGGACGCCTTAATCGGTTACAGGCCTTAATGATTCGCTTTTGCAAAGCCGGAAGTTGAGTCTGCCCGACTTCCACAGCGAGGTCTCCTCGAGCCACCATCACTGCATCGCTTTGAGAAATAATCGCGTCAAGATTTTCAATCGCCTCAAGCATCTCAATTTTAGCCACAATCCGAGTCGTTGGGCTTTTCTGCTCAACAATTTCACGTAACCGCTTCATATCATCAGCCTGACGAACAAAACTTAAGGCCACATAGTCGACTTTCTGCTCGAGTCCAAACTCGAGATCCTCTAGGTCTTTCTCAGTCATAGGGTCCACAGGGAGGTTCGCGCCCGGCAGATTCATCCCCTTTCGTGACTTTAGAATTCCTCCAAAAACCACTTCCGTTTCGACCACTCGGCCCAAGACACGTAGCGCGCGCAGCTCAATAAGACCGTCATCAAGCAAAATTCGAGTGCCCACATCACAGGCCTCAGCAAGAGCTTCAAAGTCCGTCGAAAGACACTCTGAATTCCCCAACGGGACATCCGGTGATATATTGATGACATCACCAGGAGCTAACTCAACCTGATCACCCTCTAGTTTTCCGACCCGAATTTTAGGGCCCTGCAAGTCTTGCAGCAGGCTGACCGGCGCATTTAAGTCCGACGATATTTTACGGATGGATTGGATCACTTGAAGGTGATCCTTATGACTACCATGAGAAAAATTCAATCGGGCAACATTTAGTCCCGCACGAATCAGCTTCTCAAGCATATCCGGCGACTGAGTCGCCGGGCCGATGGTCCCTACAATTTTGACATGTCTATCTGCTAGCATCGTTAGGATTTACGAACAGAGGAAATCACCTCGTTCATTTTTTGCTCGTGTCGTTTCGTGATGCTTTGAATATCGGATTTATGCTGCATTCGCATATCTTCCAACTTTGTTTCGTAGTTTGCCTTCTGCTCGGCAATAACTCGCTCTTGATCCAATTGTAGCTGTTCGATTTTTCGCCGATTCGCCTGATCAGTAAATCGCTTTTCACGGACAAAGCGGTCTTTCAGTTCGTTCAGTTGTTTTTCGTACTCGTTGACCGTCCGGACCAACCGATCTGCCGTGTTCACTTCATTTTTGCGAACTTGGTCTTTCAACCGTTCAACTGTTTCAAATTTGTCTGTCTCGACAGCTTGAACCAGGGCCGATTTTTCTTGCTCGTAGTCGGCTCGAATAGATTTTAGATTGTCATCAAACAACCTTTTCAATCGTTCGATTTTATCTTCTGCATCAGCCTGAATCTTTAGAACACGGGCGTCGGCTAAGCGCTCTGTTTGCTCGTTACGAGCCTGTAGCGTAGTCTTCGTCGCCTTTAGAGCTCGGCGATTGATTTGATCATGCATATTTCGCTGTTCCATATGGAATTTTTCCGATCGCTGCATCAAATCCGTGGCTTCCTCATGAACCTTCAATACATCTTCCCTATTTCGCTTATTTGCCTGCTCAACGGCCATATCCCGCTCGTTCTGAGCCACTTCCAGGTTCTTCTGCCAATTGTCACGAATGTTATCGATTTGCTGTTGCTGTTGCGCCTTTTGCTTTTGTCGCTCTACGATATTAGTCGTCTTTTGATCCGCAACAGCACGCTCAAGAGAGCTAATTCGTCGATTATAACGAGACGTCACATCCTGACGAAAATCTTCCCGAGAGCCACGAATCGCATCAATATCTTCCTGACGTTTTGAATAATACTTTTCTTTTACATCTTCGAGGCTTTCAGCGAAACCCTCGCGCAGTGATTCTTTTTGAGCCTCGTTTAACTTACGTTCACGCACGACCTGGTCCTCAAAGTTTCCGGACATTCGCTGTTTATCTTGAAAATGAAGCAGCTGTTGCTCCCGGTAACGAACAGCCGAGTTGTGGCGGAGCTCATCCAAATTACGGCGAAGTTCGCCAACGGTCTTCCTGCGCTCTTCGCGAACGGCATCCAGCTCTTTGCCGTGAGACTCGGTCTGCTGGTCCCGTCGTGTTTTCAAAGCCTTGTCCATGCGGTCACGAAGCTCATCAATCGCCATCGTATGTTGAACCTGATCACGACGAAGAGCCTCTTGGTGGCGTCGATTAAGATCTTCAATTCGCTCGTCGACCACTTCTGTATTTTGCAGTTTTTCTTGCTTAATCGCATTTCGGGCGATTTCCATCTTCCGCTGATGGTCTTCGGCGGTGCGCTTCAAAGTTTCACGCTGCATCTCTCGCAGCTGATCGATTTGTTGTTTGTGATTTCTGTCGCGTTTCGCGATGCTATTGCGCATTTCATTTTGCAGATCGCGCATTTGGCGACTGTGACTTTCTTTTATGGCGTGAATTTCTTCTTGGTGCTGCTCGGACAACTGACGAAGACTCTTATGGTGCTTCTTGACGAGCTGACTTTCCTTTTTCTGATATTCTTCCCGTTTCTGACGAACGGTCTCATCATTTTTTGAATATCCATTCACTGATGACATACTTTCTCCTCCCTGAGAAAGACGCTCTAGGCCTTACTTATAGAATAGCAGCCACCAAATATAAACGCGAATGATTCAAAGGGAACAGGGACAAAGGTCGCACCCTTGAGTCATTACTGTTCGAAAGGCTAGCCGATCGCTAATTATTGAAGGTAGTTTTTCTCGCGAAAGAGCTTGCGAAGCGCCTCTTGCTCGGACTTCTGACGCCGACGTCGCCACTGCTTACGCCGCTCTTGAACTTCGACCGAGGCGATATACCTCTGAGCCATCTCGATGTAGTTCCGACTGGATTCAGCCGTTGCCGCTCCGATGCGCTTAGACAGCTCTTCAACAGCAGCTTGAAATTCGATCGAGCCACCCGGAGGCTGTATCAGATCCATGGCCGCCAAGGCATTTTTGAGATCCGCCCCTTCCGGCAGCCACACTCGTGCTTTACCACTGGTTTGCACGGGACCAAGACTCATTTGATAACCCATGGGCAAAACGAATTCCTGCCCCTTGCCATGCCCCTTAGGCGAAACTTCAGCATATCCGCCTAAAACTATAATATCAGTTCGATTTTTAGCTTGCTTCAAAAAGACTCGACTTGATGGCCACACGTAGATTGACCCAAAAAAGGTCGAGACGCGCAAAGGCTGCTTCGACGCCTGCAGAACAACGTCACCAAACTGAAGAAAGGGCTCGGTTTTAGACTGATATCCAAAGCTCGCTCCACGAATCAGAGTCCACTTCGAGTCCCGAAGACCTTCGATATGCAGACGATCAAATCTCGCATTTTTCAACCGACAGGGATACGTTTTTCCGTAACACCCATGCGGTTTTGTGACCACTTTATTGGCCTCAGGAAAATCAGATGACCGATCAGCGGCATGGACACGGATTTCCAAAGTAAAACTAAGCAGAAAGAGCAATAACTTTACAGCTTGCTTCATAGCCTCACCGACGCCAGAGCCTCACGAGCTCGTTTCCCAACCTCTGGCTGCTGAAAACTTTGTAGCACCGTCTTATAAAGCCCGACGGCCTCTTGAAACCGGTCTTGAGTTTCAAACACTTGCCCTAACCGAATCATCGCAAAGCCCGTGACTTCGTCTTCTGGAAACTGACGTATCATCTCTTCAACCTGCGAAACAAATCGGCCCAATTGGCCATCCTGAAAATAGCTTTCAGACAACAAGTAGTGCGCCTCAACCATATGAACGGAGTAAGGGAAATCTGAAATAAATTGCTTAAACGAAGGAATGGCGGAACGGTAGTTCCCCTGACGGAACAGCTTCTTTGACCTTTGAAAATGCTGACCCCCTAGCAAATTCGCTAGCGACCCCATTTCTTGCCCACTAGAGACACTTGCTAGTCGACGAAGCGGATAACCTTCAGCACCACGCCTACGCTTGACGTTGAGCTCTGGGACCAAGGCGGCCACTTCCTGCCGCATCTCGAAAAGCTGAGCCAAACTCGATTCTAAGGCAAACTGAGTTTGATCACGCTCGTACTGAGCCTGCTCCATCTTATAGCGATGATAGTCTTCCTTATTGAAGTGTTCGCGCATCTCGGCGTAGATGCCCATATAGATCAAACAAAAAGAAAGACAAAACGATGTAAATACCCCGGTATTCATACCGGACATATCGGAGCAAAATAAAACAAAGTTGAGTTCTGATACCCCGGCCCTCAAGAGCTCGTCCAAGGTCCAGCTTTCGGAAAAACGACCTGTCTAGAAACAAGAATTCATGACCTGAAGCAATTCCTTGACCGACTGATTGATGAGTCCTAAATTCGCAGCCTACTGTAATAATTTAGAAACACTTAATATTTAATGGCCAATGAACAAAGCACAGTTTATCGACAAAATTGCGAAAAAGACCGGTCACAAGAAGCAAGAAATCGAATCTATTATCGATGCAGCTCTTGATATCATTCAGTCGACTGTGGCTCGTGGCGATGAAGTAAAACTGGTTGGCTTTGGAGTCTTTGACCGCAGCCAGCGGCAGGCTCGAAACGCCGTCCACCCAAAGACCGGCGACAAACTAAAACTTCCAGAGACTCGATTCCCGAGGTTCCGCCCCGGAAAAAGTTTTAAGATTCTTGTTCAGAATAAATAAGAATTTAAAGCTAAGGCCTTTAGCTGCGTCAAATCCGAACTGAGCTTCCGATCCAGGCGCGCCTTAGATCGCTGCTTAGAGTAAGTCTTCGACACCCCTAACACCTGCTTGCGAATCTTCGCTAAATCACGCCAGGCCTCGGTATAGAAGACCTCGGTCACGTAGTTTTTTCGAGCCAGCCGGATAAACTTCGAGTTCGTGTCACGAAATCGCTTAAACCATCTTGATGACCGACCACGCCCGGCCCGAGCCCGACTAAAAGCCTCTTGGTGAAGGCGATCGAGCTCTTCAATTCGAAAAAACAACTCGCGCTTTTCCTGGGTGTGCTGCCAGCTGATACGCTTTTTATAATCATTCAGCTCGACTTCAAACTGAGACCTCTGCCCACCGTTGAACATATAGGTCTTTTCACTTAGTTCGCCGACGCTCAGGGTAATCGTGTAATCACCTGACTTCAAATTCAGACGATGAACAGGCCAATCATAAGCTCCCTCAGAAAACACACTCGACGGAAACCGAAAATGTCGACGGTAGCTGGGCTGCCCCACGAGCTGCCCGGGTCCCGCCTCAAGAAAAATACGAAGCGATTGCTTTCGTCCGATATCACTGGATATGCGCAAAGTTCCATCCCCTTGCCACGCGGCCTTTAAACGAGTCGCCTTCGCTGGTGGCTCAGGCTTAGCCGCAGCTGGAGGACTCACCTTTTCCCGTGCTCGCGTCCGAGACCGAGATGGCGCCTTAGCCGCCCGCTGCGTTGTTCGGGACGTGGTCGTCGGAGCCGCTGCGACAGGTGCAGAAACCTCTTGGATCGCCTTAAACCTTTGGTTTCTATAAAAAGCAAAACTCATCGCAAAAAGAACCAGCGACAAAACCGGGACAAGCCAACTTCGAAGAGTGATTTGGACGTTTTTAGGGACTCGCTTCTTCCACCAGGCTCGAGCCCGCTCAACAACCGTTTTTTGATCTTGAGAAATTTTCGACCGGACGGAGTCGATCTTACTTTGAATCTTCTTAGCTCGCACCTCTTCGGACGCCTTATCACGCTCTGAAGGGACCTCGATGGGAGGCAAGCGAACTTTCACCTCCTGATCGCCCGAAGGCGAAGCCGCCGGCTCTGGCGCCTCGTCAGGCGCCTTATTAGGAGTCGCGTCCTGAGCTTCATTCGGTAGCTGCTTTTTCGTCAGGTCCGGACCTTCAGCGTCCAAAGGAGGAGGCTCCTCATGGGCCTGACTCTTTTCAACTTGATGCAGTACAAAAGTGGGCTCATCAGACGTCGCTGTGGATGTAGGAACGGGATCTAACTCGACAAACAAGTCTTGAAAAACATCCACCTCCATCAAAGGAAGCCACTGACTCATTCCATCTTTCCAAATCAAGTCTTTCTTTACAAACTCTCCTGCCTTGACGCGCTTCCTAACCTGATTGGCAGAAAAAGGGCCAACCTGAACAAACTTCTTTTTTTCTCCAGGCTTTTTCTTCAACAGAACCCAACCAGCTTTATCAGCCGACTGTTCAGAATCCAAATGACGACCATCCAATTCAGGGAACTCCCTGACCGGTCTCCACTTAGCATCCCCTTCTTGATAAACGAGCTCATCGGCAGAGAGCTGCCCCCACCGCATCAAATCCAGCAAACCTTTCTCGGTGACTGGTCCAGTGGTTTTCCCGTCTTTCAAATAATACCAACGCTTCATACTACGACGTCATCCACACCTATAAAGGGTCTCCAAATTCTTCAAGTCGCTTCATCCAACGATAATAAACCGTTTTAAACTCTGAAGAAGAAATATCTGTTTTAAACACATCGGCAACATCTTGCTGACTGACCTCACCATCACGGTAACTTTCAAACAGCCGATCTCCAAACATTTGCCCAAGTAATCTCGCAGCCTCGACGTACACCTTAAAGCTACGTGGTCGAATTTTTCGCTCGATTGTTTTTCCCGCTAAATGATCAGACATGAACTCGATCATGCGTTGATCAAGAGCCAGCAATAAAGCCTGATGAAGGCAGTCCGTGTTCGTTTGCCCGACAATTTTCGATTTGAAGTCTGTGATGTTTTCGGCCTTCCGTTTATGGTTGACCATCTTACTTGAAAAAAAGCCAAGGCCCTCCAGCCAAACTTGCGCCTCGAAATCGCGCGGGTATTGCGATGGATTCAGCGACCGCTTCGTCAGTTTCGCTTGGATGTACTGACCCGCCAACTCAGCGGCATGATTCAATGAAATTCGGGAAAAATAAAACAGCCCCTCTGAAGGCAGAAAAAAGCTTCTGTCCTGTGAGGCAAGGTACTCGACACGCCGAAGAGGATCGACCTGCAGGTCCTTCTCCAAGCGATCCCAAAGCTCATCATCTTTAGGCGTATACACCTCAATATCATCAACCTTCAGTTGAATTTCTAAGTCCTTTAACAGAAACCGAATCTGAGCAGATAGATAATCCGTATAATCGATCGCATCATCTTCTTCGTCTTCCAAATCCACATCGTGGTTTTCATCTAAATACATTAAGTACGTTTGCCACTTAACCCACGGAGGCGACGACTGCACGCAGAATCGATTTGAAGAACGCTTCAGAACGTCGAAGTCATGCTCCTCCCCTCGGCGCGACAACTGAAAGTACAGTTTTTCAGAGTTTTGAAACACGATCAGCGTATTAACCTTCTTACCTAAAACCTCACGCAACTGCTGAGGAAGGTGGTTGTGCGCTAAATGAAGGTCGCCATAAATCACGTAAATCAGATGATCCTGATGCTTTTGGTAAGCATCTTGAACCACTTTGGCAGCATGCTGATCACGCCGGTTCAAAGTCGACAGAGTCTGAGCCTTAAAGTGTCTATTGGCCCCCCGCACCTTATATTTTCTTTTCTTCGCCAACTCCATCAGTGGCCGGTAGTGATGCCATGGAAAGCCCCACCGTTCAGACCACTCAACCTTAGCCAGAAACTCATCCTCGGTTAGCTGATCACTAATATACGCGTCTAAATACTTTTGGTGATTTGACTCGAAGCACTCCATGACCAACACAACCGGGAGGTTTGCCGGTAATGCACGAAGAATTCGCAAATGAGTTCGCTGCGCCTGAGCAAAAACATGAAAATCCCCACCGACGACAACGTCTGTTCGCTGAATGGCATTCAATAACTCAGCCATGGACGATAGTTCCCATCGCCCCGAGAATTCCTGACTATAACGCTGCTCGTAGGATTTAAGCTCACCATAGGACGGCCCTAGTCTAAGGCGCACTTGATGACGGACCTGGTTATAAAGCTCTTTTCGCGTCCGGTACCAACGGTGCCCGGTGGATATTTTTTTCACAGACACGCTGACAGGCTCCTCCATGAGTGAACTACAAAAGCTTTCATTGCCAATCCGTCGGCTTGCTCTTCCTTAGTTTCTTCGATTTAATACCTTCTGTCAGTAAGTATCAAAGGAAACCAGATGACCAATAAGCTTCGTTTCGCTGCTGTTTCAACGATCATTTCGATCGTTTTGCACATGTACCTTAGTTCGATCTACTACCCACTCACCCTGGGTTTACCGACCACCAAAAGTGAGTGCAGTATAAACGCGACTTTCGACTGTGACGCTGTGGCTACAAGTGCATACTCGAGCCTGTTGGGAGTCCCCCTTAGTGGCTGGGGAACTGTCGCAAACATTATGTTACTTTTAATGATTTGCGTCTGGCTATTTGGGTTATCAAGTCGTTCCGAAAAATGGGCCCGACTGACTGTCTTGTTCTCAGGGGGAATAGCCCTTGCTTCGGTCGCCTTAGGGGTTCTATCCGTCGTAGCGCTATCGACCTACTGCCTATTCTGCCTTTCACTGTACGTCCTTTCTTTTATCCAGTTCGAATGCCTGCGCCGATCAGCCAATGAATCTAATCTGAAGGAAATCCCACAAGATATAACAGGACTATTCACTAAAGACTTTAAGTACCTTGCCTTCTTCGCCGTCCTTCCCATCGGAAGCTTTATGCTGAACGGCATTTACATTAAAAACTACAGCCCGAACGCCACACAGATCGCACGAGAAGCCGAGCTGGCCGTCCAATCATGGAAGGTCGCTTCGACAGTCCCTTTGACGGCAAAGCCAGCTCTTGTGAAGAACCCTGAAGCAAAAATTATGATCGTCGAATTCGCCGATTTTCTTTGCCCACATTGCTCGGCGACCGCACCTGCTCTGAGATCCTTTTTTCGAGGTCATCCGGATGTCGGAATGGCGTTTTACAACTTTCCTTTAGATGGCGGCTGCAATGATATGATCGAATCAGACCGCGGCGGCCAACGCTGCATCCTCGCAAAAGCAACAACCTGTGCTGGCGACCTTGGCGATGGCTGGGGGCTACATTACGAGCTCTTCGAACGCCAACAGGAGTTTGCAAGTAAAGACCCTACATCCATCGAGAAAGCACTTAAAGATATGGCTCCTAAATATTCGATTTCATGGGAAGAATTCAAGTCTTGCCTAGACTCGGAAGACACTCACAAACGAGTCCTCGCCGAAGCCAAACAAGGTGCTGATGCACAGGTTCAAGGGACGCCGACCATTTATGTGAACGGCAAAAAGATCAGCCATGGCCGAACCATCACCTACCTAAAGGCCATTCGATCAGCCATCCTTAGCGGCGACTAATTGATTAGAAATTTAGAAAATCAAAAAGTGAGTTGACGACAACCATCGCGGCGTCGTCAGCCACGCTTTGCACAAGTCGCGGAAATCCAAGCTGTACAAACTCAAGGCCAATTAGGACCGTTGTGATCGCCAAGAAGCAATACCAAGCGACACGCACAAAGATCGCCGTCGATTTTAGGTCTTCCGTGCGAAGCTCTCGCTCGGCCCTTTCGACCTTTTTCAAGGTGTCTTTCAGCTCATCAAAGTGCCGAACAACTCGGTCATACATTTCGCGCTGTTTTGAAATCGACAGAGTCGCCATGCCGGGAAAATTTCGTTTTGTATCGATGGCGTTGATCAAGTCCCCACAATGCGCCCTATATCGCGCGGTCCGCACCCCAAACAAAGGGTAAGCACTGCGAAGCCCGACGTAGTTATCTAGCTCTTCTTTGGCTTTGTCGTACTGACCAGAGGCGACCAGCTGAAGCACAGCCCCTCCAATTCCACTGCTCTCACTAAGCAAGGCTCGGCCTTTGATTTTATCATCGTACTCATTGACGAGCTCGGCGGCCCGATCCATTTCTAGAGCGCGAAAATCTAGTGCCGTATTTGAATTGCTCATTGTATTCCGATCCTTTTAGTGACTCGACCTAAATCCATACAAACCTATCGGACCAACCTGGACTTTGGTTGAATTAGCTGACAGATCACGACTCAGGTCCAGGGGGCTTTTGACCAGAACGTTTCAGCTTGAGACACTTTATAGACTTAAGGGGGCCCCTATGGAAAAGACCTTCACTCGACAAACCGTGATTCCCTACCCAACAACAAGTACGATTCACGAACCCAACCAGTTTGCGACCCCAGACGAGCTTCCTACGTTGATGAAGCCTCAGGTGGACGCCAACACCCCCTTGTCGATGCAGCACCTCATGCAGCAAAACGAAGACTTACTTGCACGCCTCAATGTATCGATCAAAAGATGCTTTCAGAATGAACAGGACATTGAGTCCCGCGACCAGTCATTGGTTCAACTCCGCAAAGACAATAAAAATCTTCAGGACCAAATTCTTATTCTACGCGAGAAAGACCGCGTCTTGATGGAGCGTCACCGCAAAATCCAGGGTGAGTACGACCAATACCAACAAAAAATCGATTTCCTAACAACGAAGTACAAAGAGTTTCGTGAAAACGCGGACCTACGTCTAAACACCTTTTCAGAGACTTTGGGCGCGCAAAAGCGTGAGCTGACCCGACTCAGAAAGTATCGAAGTAAAATTCAAAAAATCGCAGCTCACCAGCAGGCACAACTTAAAAGGCAAGAAGGTGAACTGAATCAGTTGCGCGAGCAAAAAGCTCGAATGCAAGTACGACTGTCGGAAAATTTGGCCTTTATTGGCACTCAGAAGTCACAGTTCGAATCGGAACGTGCAGAACTGATTCGACTTCACGAACAGCAGCTTGATTTAAACAAAGGGTTGATAGAAAGACTGAATACCGAAATTTCACAATTGCAAAGTCGATTGAAGAACTTTGACGAGTTGAAGGGCCAAAACGTTCAACTAAGAAATCAAATTATCTCAATGGAACGTGATAGCGAAATGCGCTCACAAAACCATCAAAAAGAGTTAAGCGACCTTCAAGAAAAGCTTGGAGAAACCCGACAGCGCGACAAATCGTCGACTCTAGAAGCCTTAAAGCTTAAAAGTCGAAACGCCGAGCTAAGCGAAGACATCGCTCGATTAAAAGACGACTTTGATCGATCCGAAAATCAAGTGCAAAGCTTGCAGCTGTTATGGAAAGACAACCAGAAGACGATTGAGCAACAGGAAGAACGCATTCGATCACTTCAACGGCTGAACCAGCAATTGTGTGAACAATTGGAGTCTCAAAGAAAAGATCATGACGACCAAGCGAAGTCTCTTGCAACACAGAAGCTTCAGCAAAAGGCTCAAGTCCATGCCGCAATGGAGCAAGCTCGAATGACCACATTCAAGCTTCCCGATGAAAAAAGATCACAAATTAATCAGCTGATTGAAAGACTCGAAAAACTAACTTCGAGCCTTTAAAAGAACCTAGAAGCTAGGTTCACCCTCTTCAACACTGCGGTGAACCGCTTGCGGGGACTGGTAGGTTGGAGCTTGAGCTGGGTAGGATTGCACCTCTGGCTCGGGAGGAGCCGCTGGAGCTTGTGGCTGCGGGACCGGCTGAGCCACCGGCACCTCAATCTGGTGCGCTCGAATGGCGTCGTGCTCCCCATGAAACACTCGAATGGGACGAGTCGCTCGCGTCTCGATCATTCTTCGAAACTCGGTCGATAGCCCACAGATACTAATTCCGTGACGATTCATGTTCGCCATCCGAATGATGGTTCCAACAAACGGCGTCAAACCGCTTGAGCCCACGAAGCTGAGCTTCTCCATATTAAAAATCAGTTTTTCTGAAAAGAACCGGCGATTCATGGCCTTGTCGAAGAGATCAGCAGATTCAAAATCGATCTGCCCAATCAGTCGCACGACTAGGACGTTGCCCGCTTTGTGAAACAAGGCCTGCATTGTCTACCCTCCATGGTTAACAGATTAGATTATCCCTAATCTCCATCCCCTCGTCTATTTAGACCCGACAAAAGCAGGATCGGGAAAAATCACATTAAATAACTAGACCTTTCGATTGCTTAATAATGCAGCGCACGTTCTTCATAGACTTAGTTGCTGAACAATTCAGAAAAATCCAACTATTATAAGCAAGTTAGGCATACTTGTGAGGCAGACAGCATTGGATTTGTTCAACACCACATATCGGACCTTTGTCGGTTTATGGATTCTTTGTGCTGTCACAATTGCAGGACCTGTTCTTGGCTTTGCTCAAACCTCGATTGATGGAATGAATATTTCGTCGAACGAGCTTATTCGCGAGGGCAACAAGAAGGTTATTCTTAAAGGGGATATCCAGGTTAGCTTCGCTGATCAGCATGTCAGCTGTGACTATGCCGAAATCGACCTCGAAGCTGAAACTGTTGTCGGTAAGGGAAATGTCATTTTAGACACTCCCGAGGCTCACGCAGAAGCCGAAGAGATCATTTATTATTACAAAAAGAAAACGGGGAAGCTCTACAACGGATTCGTCAAATCCGGACAGGTCGTCATTGAAGGCTCGTTAATCGAAAAGCTCAGTGACGATGACTACTTGGCTTTTGATGCGAAATACACCGCCTGTGACACCTGCCCACCAGCATGGAGCTTCACCGGCAAACGAATCGAAGCAGAACTTGGCGGCTATGCCTATATTAAAAACCCAATTTTCCGCATCGCCGACTTCCCGGTATTCTACCTCCCGGGTATCGTTGTTCCTTTACGAAGCAATCGTCAAAGCGGCTTCTTAGTACCGACGCTGGGGTTTTCATCTCGAGGTGGTACCGTTATTACTTCTAACTATTTTTGGGCGATTGATGAAAGCCGTGATGCGACTTTCGGAATTCGAAACTACTCCGCCCGAGGTGTCATGGCGCGCGGTGAATACCGTTACGTTCTAAGTAAATACAGCAAGGGTCGACTAAACACCTCGATCATTCGCGACGAACGCTTTACCGATAACTTTATCGACACGGAAGATCGGAACGATCGCTGGTTTATGGATTATGACCATTATTTCGACCTTCCTGAAGGCTATGTTCAGCGAGCCCAAATCAAACGTATTAGTGATCGAAGGTATGTTCGCGACTTTACCGACGAAATTGCTGGTAACGGCGATCCAGCCCTAGAAAACCGAGTCAACCTGACCAAAAACTGGGACTCGGGATCATTAACAATCGAAGCTGATTATTACTACAACCTCCTTCGGTCAAACCCCACTCGAAGTAACGATGATGCCGTTCATAGGTTCCCTTCAATCACCTACTCCTTGGCGCAGCAAGAAATTGGCAAAAGTGGCGTTTACTATAAGGTTGACGCCAACTACACGAATTTTACTCGAAGAGGATTCGGCTATGATGACGCCTTCGACGGCAGCGCCTGTAGCGACACCTCACTGACAAGCGGAGACTCTGAAGTCATCGCTTTGTGTGAAAGCCGCATCGGACAGATCCTCCACCCCGAACTATTCAACAGCGAAGACTGCACAACCAGTACCTTCGAAGGAACCACCTCTAAAGCCGCTTGCCAAACCTTTGTTTCGAACGTCAACCTCGAGCGCGATGGCGAATTTGAACCCGCGGACGTCGAGGTTGACGACCGTATCATTCGAGACGTCGCAAGAACAGGACAGCGCCTTGATATCGCACAAACCCTTTCTTATCCCGTGCGCTTTGGAAACATTCTTGAAGCTCTTCCCGTCCTTACCTACCGTGACACTCGATACAACTTTAGCGTTGAAAACCCAGACCAAAACTTTGACCGAAATGCAAATCGCCAATACCTAGAAGCCTCACTCAGGCTAGGAACTGAACTCAGCTACGTTTTTGGCGGAGATGATTCGGACAAAAAGTCGGGTGAAAAGTATCTGCATCGAATCGTACCAACAGTGACCTACCAACAGATACCTTGGGCGAACCGTCCCGACCACGCATTCTTTGGTGACTTTAATTTTCAGCCACTTGACCGTGAAGATGACCCGGTTTCCGAGTCCGATTTTCAATCGGGTTCAAAAATCCAATTCGACTATGAAGATCGCTTGTTCGATAAACGACTTGTCACACTTGGTGTGAATAACAAAATCATTAAAAAAGAGTGGATTAACGGAAAGGCTCGCTACCGAAACCTGTTAAACTTCCAGTTGTATCAAACCTACGACCTACGTGAAGCCCAGTCATCCGACGATCCGCAGCCCTGGTCCTCATTAAGAAGTCAGTTCAACCTAGCCCTTGACCGCTTCGAATTTAACTCAACTCTGGTTTACAACCCCTATGCCCGTATTGTGAACTCAAACTCGAGTGTCCTCTTTAAAAACCTGACAGGGGATTACTTCAGCCTGGGATTTTCTCAGGTTCGGGTTATCGATGAAAACAACGAGCCCGTCGGAGACACAACCACCAACATCGGGCTTGGCTTTCGGTATAGATCCCGCTACGCCGACCTCCTGTCGAACTTCAATTTCAACCCCGATGCGGAAGAGTTCAACGAAAGCCTGACCAACTGGAGATACTCAGTCCTGTTCAAACCTCCCGGCCGATGCTGGTCCATCGGTGTCGCCCAATCCGGGGTTCTTGGTGGTGACCAAAAAATTGACTTCACTTACAACTTTGAATTTGGTGGAGACGGCCAAGGAAAAACACTTCTTTAATTGGTCTAGAAGCGCTTGATCACGTAACAGTTCGGTCCGAACTCAAATTCTTTATCAATCATAGGGCTAGTCACTTCAAACCCCATTCTTAGGTAAAAGGGTAAGGCGGTTTCCCTGGGCAAGGACCATATCGCCGCCTCTGAAGAGGCTTTGACCACGTCAAAACAACGCTGAACTAAAGCCTTTGCTATCCCACTTCCCCGATAGGACGGATCAACAAAGATCCCGCGAAGACGGTAAAAGGAATGAATTTCGGGACTGGGTGACTCAGCCAGGCTAATGACCCCCAGCAAATCACCACCCGATGATAGGGCTGAAAAAAACTGAACCTGCCGCTGAAGGTAGTCAGGGTCATACCCCCCAAGATAAACTAAAGGGTTGGTCGGCTCGATGTCACTTTTCCGACCCGGCCACAGCGATTGCTCCCAAACACCCTTGACCTCGCTAAACGTCGAAGAAGCTATGGTCCACTGTGTCCCCGTTTTCATTGTCACTACGGCCCCTTATCGCTACCGATAGAAGTATATAAAACAACGGCAGGACATCAATGCCTAACCCCGGTCCATAGACGAGTTCGCACAGAGCTATGTGTAATTTTTCAGCGACTTTATACACTGATAAATAGATAGAAGGGACGCTAACCCTTTCTTGCTCTGGTGTTGTCAAATTTACAGGAGGTGTATATGTCCCATGCTTGGTTTCAACTCGCTTTCGCGGCCCTAGCACTTATCATGGTCGTCACCGCAAATGCCGAGGTCCAGAAAAAGTGTGAACCACAAAAGGTCACAGTCGAAGAACGATCCGATATTCAAAAGCGTGCTGATCGAATCTACAATCAAAGAGTTCATGAACTGAAAGTTGAACGCGCCTATCGCGCCATTGATAAGTTCCGCTTTATAGGGACACTTTAAAAATTAAGTACGTTGTATTGAAGCCTTGCTCCAACAAGGCTTCCCTTTTGATCTAGCTCAGGCTGAAGATCAAAATTCATCACTTCACCCGGCAACCGTTGCTCGTAGTTGATCTCTGCGGGCCCTGCCGAAACCATGTAGGCAACATAAACGCCTAACAGAATGCCAGTATACAACCCTAAGGATGCCCCTCGAGCAACACGCTGAAGGTTGTCACCAGGGTTGTCTGTAAAAGCCAAGCTAGCTGCTCCAACCAAAGTCCCTGCTAAAGTCCCATAGGTAATACTTGTCAGCATTTCCTTACCTGCCGTTGAGTCTCCGGCAGGTGATCGCTGTGCGAAGGCGCTAAAACTAAAAAGACATGCAATTAAAACAAGAAAGGCTTTCATACTTAAAGTCTTCCACAAGACGCATCGACGCACAATTCTAATAGGAAGGAACCGGACCGGTTCGGACGCGCTTTTTCTGCATCGAGTCGCTTTTCTGTTGTGATTTGCATCGACGGATCGTGCTTCCGCCAAGACAGCGATTTCTATTTCGAGGGGCGCACCTACCCCTAAATGTCTTTTAGCCAGTGGATGGGGCCTCTGGGCTCTACCAGAGCCAGGATCAATTCTGCGGGTTGCTGCTTAACAGACGCGTAGTATTCCGTGAACCTCGATAGACGCTGCCACTGCCTTCGATGAATCGGCGCACGGAACCCTTTGTCTTGGACACTCTTCACTTCGATGATCAGGTAGCCTCGTCCCTTTTTATGGACAATTAAGTCCACTTCGCACAACTTGTGACGATAGCGCTCTTCCACGACACGGTATCCACCTCGCAGGCAAGCTGCACGCACACGGGCTTCAGAGAGGTAACCACGGTCATGCTTTTTATAAGTGTTCTTTGACGCCAGCAAAGGTCGGTCGGTGAATGGGCGTGACCCCAAGTTGGGCGATGCTGTCTTTGTGCAGCTTCGTCGAATAGCCTTTGTGGGATTCCAAACCATATCCTGGATATTCCTTTGCCGCCTCAATCACCCAGTTATCCCTAGCCACTTTTGCCAAAATGGAAGCCGCAGCAATCTGAGCAACTCGATCATCACCCTTAATAACGGCTGCCTGAGGAATGGACTCTGGAAGCTTAGGAATTATCTGGTTCCCGTCGACCAAGATATATTGCGGCTGAACAACACCCTCTGCCTTTTCAAGAACCGTTTTAACCGCACGATTCATCGCCAGCAAAGCCGCCCACAAGATATTGATCTTCGTGATCTCTTCAACAGATGCAAACCCGATCCCATAAATGTGGTGCTGTTTAATTTCATCAGAAAGAGCCGCCCGCCGCTTCGCGGACAAGGTCTTCGAGTCCCGGTAACGACGCGGACCATCCGGACTAAAAAGCACGGCAGCAGCCACGACAGGCCCAGCCAAACACCCTCGCCCGGCTTCATCCACTCCAATAAGGTCTGAAAACGAAAAGACCAGCTGTTCTAGCTGGTCTTTTTGATCGATCGAAAAGATCTTCTTAGACATTTTAAAAGTTCTAAGACTTACTTCGAAGATTTAGTTGTTACAAGCTCTGACGTAATACGAGCCGCGCGACCACGAAGGTTACGCATGAAGTACAAACGTGAACGACGAACTTTACCACGAGCGATCAAGTCGATTTTTTCGATCGCAGGGCTTGTGAACGGAAATGTTCGCTCAACGCCGATCCCGCTAGAGATCTTGCGAACAGTAAAGCTACGAGTCATTCCGCTACCTTGGACCTTAAGAACGAAGCCTTTAAAAAGCTGAATACGCTCTTTCTCACCTTCTTTAACTTTTACGTGAACACCAATGGTGTCACCAGGTTTGAAATCTTCGAATTTTGGCGATTCAACACGCCCTAAAGTCACTTTTCTAACGAGATCAGTCATTTTCTAGCTCCGATACAAAGACAAGCGGAAGTGATAACCGGTTTACAATAACCTGTCAAGACAGATACTTACGGCAGATCGAACAGAAAGGTGGCGATAATCGTCATCTGAACCTCCCTGGATCGGCTCCAGCAGATAATCGCACCCGTGAAGGAACTGATTCGTCAGCCCAAAACCAGTTCCAAATAGCAATAGGGTCGATTTAGTCCGATTCTCGCGCATCTCAGACTTCAGCCCCTGAAATGAAATATTTTTAGTGACGTCCAAGTCCCTGGCAGCCGTCGCGACAACTCTTGTTGGGCGATTCCAGTCTTGAAGAGCCACATCCAGAGTCTCAACCGACTTCACCCGCTCTAAGGCCTTATTTCTCATTGGGTTAAATCGATGGGCATAGCCCGTTCGCCAATGATCCAAAATCCGATCCGCAAACATCAACTGCTCACGAGACTTACAAATTAGATAGTACTGCTCGACGCCATAAGCACGTGCCACACGAGCGATATCGTGAATATCGAAATTCGTGATATTCGTGCACACCGTGTTCCCATCGCGATCCAACACCGGCCAATGCACTAAACCAATTGCGACCGATAGACCCTCTTTATGTGGCCCGGTGATCGCGGCCTCAGTCTTTGTATTGCTCATATTTATCCTTCAACCAGGTTCGTCGTAATCCACAGGATTTCAGTTCAACATCGCTAAGACCCAGGCCGTATTTTAACGCCTTTACAACAGGGATCGGCTTAGATTCAGACAGCAGGTCCGGACGATTCCTTAGGGTATACAAAACGGACATATGCAGTTTGAACTCTTCAATTTTTTGATGATTCCCATTGGTCAACACCTCTGGAACCACCCAACCCCAAACATCCTCGCGGGGCCGCGTAAACTGCGGAGCCTCTAACAGGCCACCCGAAAAGCTATCATGAATGGCCGATTGCTCGTTCCCCAATACTCCAGGGAGCTGCCGCACGAGGCTGTCCACCAACACCAACGCCGGGAGCTCGCCGCCTGATAAGACGTAGTCGCCAATCGACACCTCACGCACCTTATGGCGCTCTAAAAAGCGCTGGTCGACCCCCGCGTATCGACCACAAATCAGCGTGACCGCCGGCTTCGAGGCCGCCCATTTCACACATGTCTCATGATCCCAGCGATCTCCCCGAGGGCTTAGGTAAACAATCTCCCCAGGCTCTTCAATCGAGGACAGCGCCTTCTCTAAGGGGCCAGACATCATCAGCATGCCATCAGCTCCACCAAAGGGCTTATCATCAACCGTTTGATGCTTGTCCTCGGCAAAGTCCCTTGGATTCACTAAATCCAAATTGGCTTTACCCTCATTAAACGCCCGAGACACGACCCCTTCTGAAAGGCCCTGCCGAACAAGATCGGGAAACAAAGGAATAACGTGAACCTTCACTGAGCTAGCTCCAGCAAGCCTTCCGGAAGGACCATTACTAATGTCTTACTTTCTCGATCGAAAGACTCAATGAACTCGTCCACCAAAGGGATTAGTAGCTCTTTCCCGTCCTCAGTTTGCACTTCAAGCAGGTCCTGCCCCGGATGACTTGCAAAGCCAGTCACCTCGCCAACAAGGCCTCCTCCCGATAAATGAACCCGAGCTCCTTGGAATTCGAACAAATAGGGGTTTTCACCTTCATCTGTGGATAATCGGTCGCGGGAGACCTGAATAAGTAAACCCTTTAACTCTTCGGCCTGATTACGGCTTTTCACTTCATCCAGCTTTAAGATGAATCCGTTTTTATGAGCCTTTGACGACTTGATACTGTAGCTTCGCTCTGGGGCAGCACCGTCTTCAGTCGCCAGCTGCAGAGGCTGCCCATTTTCAACCCACTCCGGGTTTCCCGAAAACACCAAGGCAAACAGCTCACCACGAATCCCGTGGGCATCTTTAATTTTACCGACCGTTAGCCATTCGCTTGCCATATCGTCTCCACTAAAACCAAAACGTCAAATTAAGGCATACGCAAAAAAAAAGCGACCCCCCAATGAGGATCGCCTAGCAAAATTTAATCTGGAAAAACCGTCTACTCGACGATCTCTAGAACACTGCGCTTTTGTAGCTTCGTGCTAGCCGCATTCAAGATGGTTCGCATCGATCGAGCTGTACGCCCTTGCTTACCAATCACTTTCCCAAGATCTTCTTTAGCGACTTTTAATTCGACGACAGTTGTTTGCTCTCCAACAACTTCGTTCACTTCAACATCGTCTGGCTGATCAACCAAAGATTTGGCCATAAACTCAACGAGGTCTCTAAGACTGCCCGGATCCATTTCTAACTCCCTATCTGCATTCCAACTACAACTGGTGTGTGAGACGCCTACTAAACAACTACAATTACAATAACACTTATAGGAAATTGTAAACTAAAAATTAACGTAGGACATAGGATTTCCACGATCCACCAAATTTGAGACACTTGTCTGGGCGGATCGTGAGGCTCAAAACCAGTATAATGGGATTAAGCTGGCTTCTGGCTAACGACGGACTTAACACGCTTGGTAGGCTGAGCACCATTGGCAACCCAGTACTTGTAGCGCTCTTCATCAAGAATAACGGCTTTTTCCGTGCCTTGTGGAGCTGGATTGTAGTTCCCAAGGATCTCGATAAATTTGCCCGTTGCATGACGGCGAGAATCAGCCACTGTAATTCTGTATTTAGGCCGNTTCTTTGAACCAAATCGTGCTAAACGAATGACAACCATGTATTTCTCCTCAACAGGTCATAGTGCAAAATAAACCCCGGTTCTAATGGGATAGCCCCGTCTTTTCAAGTCATTTTTCAAACAATTTCAAAGTTTTGGGCCCCAAAACGAACGTCGTGGGCCTGGGACTACTCAGCCCCACCAGCCAACGAAATCGACTGAACCTGAAAGCCCGCCCGTTTCAGGCGCTCTAACAGCCCCTCGGGTCCGATCAGGCGATCATAGGGCAGGACGGCAAAGGTGGCTTCCGAGCTTAGATGGCCAGCAATTTTGTCGGAGAATCGTGCCACCCAGCTTGACCGTAACGACCGGTCAGCATCGGATTCGCAATATTTCGAATAGGTCGGCAAATCAAGCTCNGGATTTGGCGATGTATAAACCGATACAGACAAGGGCAAACACATCTGCAAGCTGACCTGATAAGGATCCGTACTCAAAGAAAAAAGGAGCTCTAGTGCCGGGCCAGCGACCGCCGAATAATCGATGAAAACCTGCTCGGAAGATTCATAGACCCCATTGATCGGCAAACCTAAAGCCTCCGCCTGAGCCCACAGGTGAAGCCCAACTGAGCCTACTGCTGTCGGGTAAACCTGCTGAAACCAGGCCAATACGACATCTTCACTTCGATTTTTGATCATCTCGTTAATCCCAAAGGGCGTGTAGGCCATCAACGCCGAGTAAAACTCTTCCCCACCCCAAGCCTTTAAACCGTCTAAGACATCTGAACTTAATTGATCGCTTAAGACCTGACCCTCTGGCTGGTGGATGTACTTCAAAAGCAGTTGATTTAACTGTTCCGTGTCTTGCGTATGAACGAAATCAACCAACAAGGATTTCGTCGATTTCAACGACTGATCAAACTGTGCAGGAAGCTGGCCGGCAACGACGGGATATTGAAAATTCCCCAAGATGTAGGAGGTCACCTCACCTTTTTGAACTTGGTAAAAATAGAAGTTACTTAAAAGTTCCTGAGCCTGAAGTTGGCCAACAAAAAAGAATAAAAATATCGATACGAACAATCGCTGCAACATGACGCCCCCTTGCTTTCGTCCGCAATAGTTCAGCAAAGCCCGAGAGACCACTTCGAAAAGAATTTGTGAAAATTTTTATCAGACCCCAGGAAACTAGAACGGCAAGCCCGGAAACCCGCCGCGGCCGCCACGACCACCGCCTCGACCAAGCCCCATCTTCATCATTTTGGACATCATCTTCTGGGCTTCTTCGAATTGCTTTACAAACTTGTTCACATCTTGAACTTGCGTTCCACTTCCGTGAGCAATTCTTAATCGGCGCGATCCGTTCAAAATCTTGTGATTCGACCGTTCTTGCATGGTCATGCTATGGATGATCGCCTCAATTTTTTTCATTTCTTTGTCTGGTGGAGTCATCTTTTTCATTTGCTTACTCAGCTGACCCATACCAGGCATCATCTTCAGCAAGCTTTCCATCCCACCCAATTTTTTCATCATCTGAATCTGCTCAAGAAAATCGTCCATGGTGAACTTATTCTTCGCCATCTTCATCGCGGCCTGCTTGGCCTTCTTTTCGTCGATAACTTCTTGCGCCTTTTCAACAAGGGAAAGGACGTCACCCATATCGAGGATACGAGATGCCAAGCGATCCGGGTGAAAAACCTCTAGAGCCGTGACCTTTTCACCAACCCCAAGGAACTTAATCGGTACCCCGGTTGTTTGACGAATACTTAAAGCCGCACCACCACGGGCGTCTCCATCCACCTTCGTCAAAATCAAACCAGAAAGCCCCAATGTATTATGGAAACCTTCTGCAACGTTCACCGACTGCTGCCCGAGCATCGCATCCGCGACAAGCAAGGTTTCTTTAGGCTCCCAAATTTGCTTCAGGCGCTTAAGCTCACCCATTAAATCTTCATCTATTTGCAATCGACCCGCGGTATCAACAAGAACAACATCGATCATTTCATCCGCGGCCCATTTCTTGGCTTTTTCAAGAATCTGCTCGGGCTTGTCCGTCGGGTCAGAATGAAAAACAGGAAGATCATTTTGCTTTGCGACGGTGACCAACTGATCGATCGCCGCCGGACGATAGACATCAGCAGGAATCAATCCAGGACGCTTTTTGTACTTCTTTCGAATATGAAAGGCGAGCTTCGCGGCCGTCGTGGTCTTACCAGTCCCCTGCAAACCGACCAAAAAAATCACACCCGGATTACCTCGGACGACCAGTTCTTCGGTATCACCCCCAAGAACCTGAACAAGCTCGTCATGAACGATCTTAACCAGCTGTTGGCCGGCGTTGATATTGTCCATCACATCTTGGCCCAAGGCCTTCTCTTTGACGTTGTTGATAAAGCTTTTAACGACTTTAAAGTTCACATCAGCTTCAAGTAAACTGAGTCGAATTTCCTTCAGGGTATCTTCGATATTTTTTTCTGTGATACGCGCCTGTCCACGGACATTTTTAAGGCTTGAAAGAATACGATCGGAAAGCTGATTAAACATGAGTCTAGACCCCTACCAACGAACAAACGAGCCACGATTCAAACTTCGCAGCGCTAAAAAGTGAAAAAATACTAATGCCACCCCTGACACCAGGATGCAAGAGCTCAGGCTGACGTCGGCCTGCCCCAGCACACCATAGCGAACACCATTAATGAGATACAGCAGCGGGTTAAACTTCGAAACGCTTTGCCAAAATGGACTTAGCTTCTCCAACGAAAAGAACACCCCACCTAGGTAAATCAGGGGCAACAACAAAAAGTTTCCGACAATGCTCATTTGATCAAAGGTCTTTGCCCAAAAGGCCACCGACATGCCGAACTTGGCAAAACTAAGACCTCCGATAGCCAAAAAGAACACGAAGATGGGCCAACTGTGAACATTCAGCCACGCGCCGGTCGTCGAATAAAAGAAGACTTCTCCGACAAGAAACGTAATTCCTCCAACAATTAAGCCTCGCGCTAACCCACCCAAGGATAAGGCCCAAACAATCTGTGAATTACTTAATGGCGAAACACGGTAATCCTCCAAGTCGCCACCAAACTTCGCACTAACAATCGAGCTAGAGCTGTTTTGAAAGCTGTTATTCAAACAGCCCATCATAATCAAGCCCGGAATCAAAAACTCGAGGAAACTGATACCTGAGGACATTTGGATGCTGGCCCCAAGACTGACTCCGAAAATAAGTAGGTACAGGGTCGAGGTCATCATCGGCGTTAAAATGGTTTGCGCCAAGACCTTCATGAATCGCTGAATCTCTCGGTTAAGAAGCATCGCAAAGGGTATGAACTGAATATTTGTCTTCATGCTGTTGGCTCCCCAAGAACCCGTCGGAATGCATCTTCCAAAGTTCCTTCCATGATTTGTGCATCCATCACGTTTTCGTAACTAAAATCGACCGTACTCATTAAGTCACCTAGCCCCTGATCCGCTGGCACCTGAAAAACAAGTTGATTCGCCGATTGATCAACCAACCATCGATGACTAACAGGGGCGATTTGATCTTTAAGGGTCAGCTGAATCCGACGCTGCGTGAATTCTTTAATAAGACTTGAGGTCGGCCCCACTTTTCGGATTTGTCCCTTGTGAATGATTCCAACACGATCACAAAGCTGTTCCGCTTCTTCAAGATAATGCGTCGTTAAAACAACCGAAATTCCCTGCGCTTTAAGCTCTTCGACAAAGCCCCATAGAGATTCTCGAAGCTCGATATCTACCCCAGCGGTGGGTTCGTCTAAAAGAAGAAGTTTCGGTTTGTGAACCAAGGCCTTGGCGATCAACAAACGTCTTTTCATTCCGCCACTTAGCTGCTTAACGCGTTTGTTTCGGTGAACATGAAGATCCAATCGCTCCAATAGAAAATCGATTTGTTTTTGGTTTTCCCAAATCCCAAAGTATCCCGAGTGGAACTTTAAGATCTCTTCCACCGTAAAATACCCATGATTGATAATTTCCTGCGGGACAACGCCAAGATTAACCTTAGCCTGCCGACTGTCCTTCACGACATCATGACCGAAGACAGAAACGGCCCCGCCGGTTGGACGCTCTAAGGTTGTAATAATAGAAATTATTGATGTTTTCCCAGCGCCATTAGGACCAAGTAAGCCAAATATCTCACCTGGCTCGACCTCGAAGCTGACCTTATCGACAGCTCGGTTGGGTCCATAATCTTTGATGAGTTCTTGAACACTCAATGGTTTAGACATGAAATCGATCCTTAAAATTGAAAGGCTTATGTTACGTGAGCACTGCCCAATTGGCCAGATGAAAGTCGGGCCAGACTCACGGATCCACCTTAAGACTTATCTTGCTCGACTTTTCAGCCGATAGGTCAACAAACAGGGGGCTTTTTGTCAGTCAGTGAATACATCCCTATTTCGATCCAAGAATTCATCACCGGAGTCGTTGCTCCGACGGACTTGTATGTCCGACTTGGACCCGACAAATTTATTTGCGTCACTAAAAAAGGCCAAAAAACCCAGTACAACCAGCTGGCGACTTACAAAGAAAAATCTGTAGATTACCTTTGGGTGCACTACGAGCAATATCCATTACTAAAACACAATAATGTCGCCATCGCAGGCATTGTGATCGGCAAAGATAAATTCAGCCCACCACAAAAAGCCCGGTTT
>NYZX01000093.1 GCA_002686065.1 Pseudobdellovibrionaceae bacterium
ATTCCAAGCCTGGAAGATGTCAGTTTAGATTTATCAGCCGATCGAGCGGAGCCATCATGAACGCCACGAAGAACGAAACGACTAAAAAAATTCAAAGCCACAGATCTGTTCGAAGGTACAAGCCCGATGCTATACCCAGCGACGTTCTAGAAGATATTTTTAACTGCGGGATAAGGTCGTCTACGTCTGGAAATATGCAATCCTGGTCCGTCATACTGACCGAGGATCCCGAAAACAAAAACCATCTTTATAAGTTGCACTGGCAACAGGAAATGATTTTACAGGCGCCCATCGTACTGACCTTTTGCTCGGACATGCATAAGATGCGGCGGTGGGTTCAGCAGGGGCAATCCCGTCAAAGCTTCGATGACTTCTTGGGCTTTATGACTGGGGCGATAGATGCGATCATCGCCGCCCAGTCGATGGCCGTCGCCGCTGAGTCGCATGGCCTAGGTATTTGCTATATGGGCTCTACTTTGTGGGAGGCCGATAAAATATCAAAAGCCCTAAAACTCCCAGAACATGTTGTCCCTGTGACTTCGATGGTAATGGGCTATCCAAATGAAGAGCCCGAAAAGCGTGACCGAATGGGATTGTCGGCGATGGTTCACCGCGAGGCCTATACAACTTGGACAGATACAGATATCGAAAGCCTCTTCGAAGAAAAGGCAAAGGCGACATGGGAGCGCTTTCAATCCTGGGATAACTTTGATCATCTAGTCAAAAAATATGGAATTCGGAATAGTACAGACTACTATACTTGCGACGGAAAGTACTCGAAAGCGCTCCACCAACGAGTGTCTGAAATGTACATCCAACTATTAGAAACCAAAAAGATGTTTTTGTAGCCCCCACTACGGAGAAATAATGAAATTAAATCACATCAGCTTTTCAACCACGAATCACGTTGCAATGGCTACATTCTATACACAGGTATTGGACTTCGAGTTGTTCAAATCTCGGACGCAGGGCCTAGGACAAGGCTCGTCCATCTAAAGAAGTCAGGAATGAACTTAGCTTCGAAACATACTGTTTCGGATCTTCATATGAAGCGAAGTGAGAACACCCCTTCAATTCAACAAATCGAGCTTTCTTCATTTTTTTTACATATTTCTTAGAGGTCTTAGGTGTCGCCTCATCGTGAGTTCCACACATTAGTAAACTGGGGCAGGTAATGCGTCCAAGATCCCTTGTGCGGCTGAACTGAGAAAGCGAACCTAGTGGCTCGAACTCTGTGGGGCCCCACATATGGTTATATAGCTCTTCGTTGAATTGTTTCTTAACAGCTTTGATAAGTGGAGACTCGAGGTCCCCTCGGCAAACAAATCGCTTGGTAAACTCGAGGGAAGCCTCTTGAAAAACCGTTGAATCATATGCGCCGACTTTTGAGCAATGGTATATCGCCATCTGATGCTTTTTTGGTAATGTCTTGATCAGTCGTTTTGCATCGGCGGCCCAGTCTTTAGCGCTAAGCATTGGTGACTGCAAAACCAGTGACATTATTCCCTCGCCCTTGGTTTTTAAGTAGTGCTCGATAGCAAGGGTGGTTCCCCACGAAACACCCATTAGATGAACCTCATCAAGTTGTAAGTGCTGTCGAAGGGCTTTTAGTTCATACAAAAAAGTTGAAAACCGCCAATATTTTTTGTCAATGCGAGAAGATTTTCCGGCTCCAATCTGATCATAAACTAAAACATCAAAAGGCAGTTTTGCAGTTAGTAGAAACTCGAGCGCCAGATGTGTACTGCCAGGGCCCCCGTGCAGGACGACAAGTTTTGGTTTATTTTTGTGTTTTGTGGTCGTTTTGTAATAGGTTTTGCCAAATTTATGATGGACGAACGGCATAACCCCTACCTAGCCCGCGTGTCTGCAAATCCAGTTGCGTGATAAAACTTATCAATCCGCAAGTTGACGTACTCGGGTAAGTCCAAATGTGTGCAGTGCGAACCGTAAGGGATTTCTGCCAGCTCGCCATGCTTTAAGGATTCGGCTAATAGCTTTTGATGATGAAGTGGGGTGACCGCATCTTGAAGGCCCGCGATGACTAAGCATGGCACCTCGATTTCAGACAGATAGGGTTTGCCGTCGTACTTCATCATCTTTTCAAACAAAGCTAAAAAGGCATCCAGATCCATTCCGGATAGGGCCTTGGTGTAGATCTCGATATCTTTATAAGCCGTTAGATTTAAGTTAAACCCACCCAGAAAAGCGCTGATGGGTGCCGCGATCGGGTTGCCGACGGTCTTTTTAAATAAAAAATCCACCGTCTTCGGAAGCAAATCGTGCGAGCCCTTTAGCACATCAAACAATTGCGAGGGAATGTCACTTCCGAACATGTCACGTATCGGGTTATCAACAAAGCCATTAATAAACACAATGTTTGAAAACAGATCCGGACGTTTCCGGTAGGTTTCGATCAAGACCTGTCCGCCAAAGCTATGGCCGACGAAGCTGGCTTTTTCAATGCCTAGGTGATCCAGTAAGCCAATCAAATCTTGGGCGATGTTTTCAATGGTCATCTCGGCCGGGTCTTCCGGTGAAGACGACTGTTGGTGGCCCCGGTAATCAAACATCAGGGTCTGGTACTGGTTTGAAAAGAACTGCACCTGTTCATGAAAGTGATTAAACAAACAGCCAATGCCGTAGCAATAAACCACCGGTGGGCCTTCACCACGCAGTTCATAGTAGATTTCTACATCGTCAAAACTTTTAAATCGGCCGTCTTTAATGGGGATCATGATTTCAGATGTACCTTAATCACCGTGCGGGCAAAAGTGATTTTATCATTCTGCTTCAGCACCTGCGCTTGAACAGGCCTTCCGTTCAATTGAACCTTGTCGGGGTTGTTTGTTCGAAACATCGGCCCCTCCATCGATGGAACAATTTCAAAACAGTGATCAGGAGCCTGACGGTCTAAGATCATTAATTCACTTGAGGCCTTGCCAATTTTTCTTGGGCCGTAACCCAAATGCCATTCGACCTCACCCTGTGGGCCGCGTTCAAACTCCAACTTCACCATGGGTTCTANCGCCGAAACAGCTGGGGNCCTTGGCTCAACCTTGGCTTTTAAATCTTTCAANGTGTGCACCAAGGTTTCGCGCCAACTTAAAGGGTCCAGCTCGATGCCGGGNCGGGTGCGAACATCTTGTCCCAANGGGGCTTTTTTCTTTGGTGACCCGGGCTTGGCTTCGGCCGGGGGTGCGGCGTCCTCGGTAGCCGGGGCTTCGGCGGCGGGTGGCTCCGAGATATCTTCTTCCTCTAGTCCTTCAGGAGCTTGGGCGTTTTCGGCGGCGACCACCCGGATCTTAGTGGTCCCCAACACAAATTCGATGCCGGGCTGAAGCAGGATTTTGGTGAATTTTTCACCCGCGACCTTAATTTGGTTTTTCGAGCCCAAATCCCGAAGAACCCATTTTCCGTCCTCTTCCTGCTCGGCCAAGGCGTGCTTTCCAGAGATCTTGGTGTCATTGATCAGCACGTCAACTGCGCCCTGGCGCCTTCCTATGGTCATTCGGCCGCTTAAAGGCCATTTTTTACCCTGACTGGGGCCCGATAGGATGATCATGACAAGTTCCAAAAAACAACACTCCTTGTTTTGCATGGATAGCTTCGGCTTTTAGTATTCCATAGGTAAATCACCGAGAATACACATAAATTTTGACCGAAAAGCGCGCCCATGGTAAAGAATTGCTTAAATTTGAATCATTAACCTTGCTACGCGTCTGATCTGTGACAGTAGCCGTTAGACCGAAAGGAATCCCAGTGCTTAAGATCAATATCGAACAGCCTGTCCGAAACTATGAAGCGGTTGTTATCATGAGCCCTAAGGCTTCTGAAGAACAACAAAAACAACTTTTCAAAAAGAACAAATCGATCATTGAAGGTTTCAAAGGTGAATTGAACCACCTTGATACTTGGGGATCTCGTTCTTTGGCGAACCCAATCAAAAAATTCCATCGCGGAACTTTCTTCCACACCACGTTCACTGCAACGTCAGACTGTGTGGCTGAACTTGAGCGTACAATGCGTATCAACGATGACGTTCTTCGTTTCATGCACATCCGATTGGATGATCGCCAAGCTTTGTCGAAGCATGTTGAAGACTACAAAGAAGTTCTTGCTGAAGCGAAAAAGCGTGCTGAAGAGCGCGAAATGAAGTTTCAAAAGAAACAAGCGGCTCGCAAGCCACGTCGTCCTGCTCGCACATAAGGGCTAAAGGTTTTTGGGAATGACTTCGAAACCCGTTGATCGCGTTCAGTCTATGTTACTGATGACGATGAGCTTTTTGCTGACGTCAGTGACATTCCTATTGGGCGCATTACCACTTCGCATGTTGCAAACGCAAACACGGCCCCTGTTGTTGGCTGCCGTGAATGGGTTTGTGATTGCTGGCTTTATGGCCATGGGGCAGTGGTATTTCGGGTTTGCGCAACTGACGGTCTACGTCTTGATGGGTAGCTTCGGATACTTCGAACGAAATCTAAAGCTCAGTCTGTTTGCGGCCTCGGCCCGCGCTGTATTGGCCACGATTGCCATGGTGTCTGCAGCTCTGGCTGTGTACTTTCAGTTTTCGCCGGCAGGACAACTTGAAGTTTTGCGCGAAACCATCGAAGTCAGTCTGATTAAGTTTATGCCCCCCGAGCAAAGCTCGTTGGCGGTCGAACGAATCATGGGTCAAATCCCAAGCCTTGCGGTCGTTTTAATCATGAGCAGCTTGGCTGTCAGCCTGGTGTTTGAAAAGCCTGCGGCCAAGGCCATGCGCCTGATGCCCTCAAAGCGTTGGACCTTAAAGTCCTTTCGAACCCCGGATGGTTTTGTTTGGTTGTTTGTGGCGTCCTTGCTGTTTGGCTTCTTGGACATGAACCAACCTCAAGTGCAGCAGATTGCTATGAACGTTTTGAACGTGGTCATGGCCTGCTACTTCTTTCAGGGGTTGGCCGTGGTCAGTGTCGCTTTCGAGCAAATGAAAACGGGGCGTTTTTGGCGGGCCATTTGGTACACGCTATTACTATTTCAATTTTCGATCTTTGTCGGCCTTATCGGCTTAATGGACTACTGGTGGGACTTCCGACAACGGTTACTTAAAATGGATCCTAAACTTTCGGAAAAATAAGGAGTGTAAGATGAAGGTCATCCTACAAAAAGACGTAAAAGACCTGGGAAAAGTCGGTGACTTGGTAAATGTAAAGCCAGGATATGCCCGCAACTTTTTGTTCCCACGCCAGTTGGCTTCTGAAGCCACTGAAAAACGCATTAAAGAATGGGATCACCTACAAAAGGTGGCTGAAATTCGTCGTAAAAAAGCAACGGGCGAGCGCCAAGAGCTTCTTGATAAACTATCAGGTGTGACAGTTAGCTTTAAAGCTCAGGCTTCTGAGGCGGACAAATTGTTCGGTTCGATTTCTGCGACAGACATTTCTAAGCAGTTAGAAGAGCAAGGCTTTTCAGTAGATAAGCGTGATATCAAAACAGAAGGTCTTAAAGATCTTGGCCAACACAAAGTTCAAGTTGAACTGGGCCCAGAGCTAACAACAGACATCACTGTTTCTATCGACCGCGCCTAATCGCGATCAACGATGCTTGCGGGCCTAGTCGTTATAGGTCCGCAAAGCGTTCTGGCTGGGTTTTTAGTTCTTGCTTAGCAGATAGCAGAACTTCCTGAACCAATTCTGCCAGTACCGTTCTTAACGTCGCCATATCGACGTCCTGACTATCTAGGCCACGGGCCGAAAGTTCTTTATTTAATCGACGGTTCACCCATTCTGGGTCTAATCCCGTCAGCCCGGCAATTTGTGAAATCAGTGGGTTTGTCGCCATCCTATGCCCCTTAGTCATCAGCCATCTTGCTGGTCGTTCTGGTTCCCCGAATCAGCTGTCAGCCATCCCAAAGCCGTCAGCCCTCCTTACACCTATTAGATGCCCCTATTCAAGCAATAGGTTAAGCGAAATCCAAGTCCAGTTTCTGGAAAGCCGCGATCAAGGCGGCTTGCTGGTGGTTAGGGCTCCCGGAGTCGGGGCTTCGTCGATGTCTTTTGGGCGTTGTTAGCCTTCTGGGGCAAAGTTTTGAAGCCCCGAAACCTCACTGACGCCTGAGGCCTGAAGTGGCTCGGGTGGTGGGCCGGATGGTCCTGGATCATAACCTTGCGGCGGTCCGCTTGGTGGCGGTGGCTCCGGTCCCAACGAGCTTTGAATATCGTCTTTGAATATCCCGTACTCGGGTACCCAACGTAGTTTAACCGTTCCAGTCGGTCCGTTACGCTGTTTACCGATAATGCATTCCGCAAGACCTTTAATTTCAGGGTTGTCCCGTTCGTAGTAATCTTCCCGGTAAAGCATCATGATCACATCGGCATCCTGCTC
>NYZX01000094.1 GCA_002686065.1 Pseudobdellovibrionaceae bacterium
CAGAAGTCCTTGAAACCAAAGAGGGAACTATAAAGTCGAGGCTATCCAGGGCGAAGCAGAAGTTTGTGGAAATCTATGGAACCATTTCCCAGGATGAATCGTCTTCATCACAAGCCGGTTCTGCCGCAAAAAAGTCCAAGGAGGACAAAAGTGTCTCATGATGACACCCAAGACAAACAAAATGATCAAGCTCTTGGAGCTTTGCGTTCGTTAGGCGATGTCGGCGTACAGCCTTCGCCCTATATGAAAACGCGTGTCTTGGCGAAGGTTCGGGCTGAAAAGTCCAAGCGGCCATCTTACCTGAAGTGGCTATGGCCAAGCATCAGTGGGGCTTTGGCCTTTGCTTTACTTGTGGTTCTAGTTCGACCTGATTTTGACCAGCAGAATCCGGCTATGCAAGTTGCCAAGTATGAGATCGGGCAGCCTTATATGTTAAAAGTCGATTTGCGAACCTATGAGGACCAGGAGATTGCTCAGGCTCGAATCCGTTTGAATGATGTGGTCGCGTTCTCGTCTAAACGGCACAGTCACATCAAACAGTTAAAGTCTTTAACCCTTCAGTGGGAGCAGCTCGCAGGGAAACAGTACCTGCCGATAGTGATTGAAGGACTTCAATCTGGTGATGGACAGGTTCTTGTCGAGTTTTTAAACGATCAAGGGCAGGTTGTTGATTCGACCACGATGGACCTGAAGTTTCAGGTGACGGGAGCGTCATCATGATCGGTATAGCGATGCGGTCTTTGTTCTGTTTTGTTTTAGTAATCTGTTTTTCGCTGAGCTCATCGGCGATGGACATCATCGAAGCTTCGACTGAGGATCTTAACGAATTTGATCAGATGCTGTCACAGCAGCCATTGCCAGAAGGTCCGCCTCCGCGGCCCCAAGTGGGCTCGGAATCAGCGGGTGATCGGCCTCGTGATGGTGGTCGCCGACCGCCTCCTGAAGGAAAAGAGCGAGATGCGCAAGCTTCTGGATCCGGTGACCGTCGACCGCCTCCAGATGGACGAATGCCTCCGCGCGGACCGCGAGAGGCGTTTGAGTCCACCGAACGTGGTGGTGGTGACATGGGTCCGATGGGGCCGCCTCGGGATGAGCGGCAGCTTCGTAGAACAATGCCTCCGCCACCAATGGGTGGAAACCCGCCGCCGCCGATGGAGCCCCCTCCACCATAATGAACCAGGACTTAGGAGGCCTGGTCTTCTGTGGTGACCCCAGCCGGCTTGGCTTGTTGGTCGTTTTCCTGCTGTGTCGAATTGTTCAGGTTTTGCTGTTCAAAATCGAAAAAGGCGCGCTTCAGTTTTTCTAGGTTTTCAGAAACCATATCGTGCTGGTTAGAAAAGCGGCGTTGGTAGCGTCGTCGCTCGTAACTACTGAAAACATCCGAGTTATCGGCAACAAGTTTTTGGCGTCGCTCGACGTTGTCTCGCATTTCACTTAGGTCGCTTAAGGCAAACTCACACTCGTTATAAACGCGACGTCGGCGCAGTCGTGTAATTTGGCAGTCACGGTCGTTGTATTGCTTGCGTAGAACCTCGTAGCGTTCTTCCAATTGGGTGATCTGGTTTTCAACTTGAAGCTTGTGGGCTTCACGCTGTTGTTCTTCCAGTTGGCTGGCTTTGTACGAGCGAATCAAAGAAACGGCCGCAAGACGAGCGTCGATAAAATCAGAGTTCTCGCCACCATATATACTGACACCAGATGTTCCGTCGATTCCGTTCAGTTCGATTTCGATGGTTTTCATTCGGTAAAGCTTGTCTTCCAATNTTGAAAGCTGTTGTTCGCTCCAGTCAACATCTGGTGACCCCATGGAATTCACCTCACCAACCAGTTGGTTGTACTCGTTGACCAAAGACTCGGCGCGGTTCTGTGTTTTTGCGTCATCGGTTTCGCCGCAGGCGACAAGGCTGAGTGCCATTAAGCCGGTCAAAAGTACCTTCATTAGTTTCACAATTACCCCCCAAAGATAATACATGTTCGTTTTTTTTGTGCAGGGAGGGGACTAACAACCTTCCTGGGAAAGGTTAAGTCTGGCCGGGAGGCCTTGTAGAATTGACACAAGTCAGACTCAAAAGCGTCAAAAAGTGGCACCTTCAGAAGACGAAGGTGCCTAATTGAATAGCAAAATTAGTCGACGAAGAAGTTGTGGTAAACAACTTGGCCTTCTTTGGCCAGTTTCGCGTAGCGGGCCCAGTTTACTTGGCCATTATCAAAGTACTTGGGGCCGAAAAAGCCTTGGGTCTCAACATGTGCTTCGATGATGCTTGCAAGTAAATCAAGATCTGCGAATAGGCTTGGGCGGAAATCCATCAACCACTCAAGGCTCCAGTCACCGGAAATTTGGTTGTTCTCGTAGCGCTGAATCACGTCACTAAAACCGTGCACATAGCGGTCGTAATTGCCCATGACAAATTGGAGTCGTGATTGCTTGGCGTCGTTTGCGATAGCTCGTAGGGCGCTGTCGTCGGCGCTGATTTGCATAGCCTGAAGTTGTTCGTCACCATCGGTACCCATCAATATCATTCCAACGACCGTGACGGCACAAAGTGCTGGCTCTGGGACAAGACATGTTGCGGCCTTTGTGGTTGATGTGATTCCAAGGCTGACTGCCAAGGCGAGAATGGTTTTTTTCATAGTGTTACCCCTCTGGATGAATGTTGATCGTTTCTCGCATAGGGGCATCGGTGTGACTAGAAATTTCGGTGACCCGCCTTCTTTGCAGGCGAGTTTGGAAGACTCTACGTGGGCCTCATTGAAGATATTCCAAGGCTGTCTCGATTGGACCTAGCCAAGTCGAGCTTTGAAAGAATTCACCAGTAACGACAGGGGTTGGACAAGTCAGAGGCCTGAAATGCAATCAGGGACTGAAGGGGTGGCCGTGGACTTGCAATCCCACAGGTCACCGACCTAGGAGTCCGAAATGAAGTCATTGTTGCTTGCGATCGTCAGTTTTGCTTTTCTTGCCCCAAGCTGGGCCGATCAGCGACCTCTGACCCTCAAAAATGAGCCATGCTTTTACTTTGGTGCGGATGACGTAGATGAAGAATTGGATCGGATCTATGTGAACGGCAAGTGTGCCTCTGCGGAAGCGCAACTCCTTATTTCCGGTTACGAAGTCGATGGCGCCAGGAACTGGTTTGCTAGTGGTGAAGTCTATTACGGATTCCGGGTCGACCTCGAACGTAAGCTGCTTGCCTCTGTTGACAGCGCAACTGTTGATCAAGCCTATTTAGCCTACCAACAGGCCGGACGAGTGGATCCGTACTCGCTGTCTCAGCCACCAAGGAATCCGGTGAAGGGCACCGGAGAAACGGTGACGATTGCCTATGCGATACCAAAGGGACTGATCTATCAATTGAAGTATCCTAATGCTCCTGAAATGCCTCGTCGAATGATGGTGACTCGTCGTCTTCACCCGAATGACAGGGTCATTGATGTGAAGGTTTTTGACTTACCTAAAGAAAACGGTGGCTATTAAGCTTAAGCTGCTGACAAGGTGATCAACCTTGAACCTTTTACGGCGGTGCTGTTTAAGACTTCGTCAGTTTGCCGTTCTGTAGACGTACAGGTCGGTGCTGGTCTGGCACATTTATTGACTAACAGAGTCCTGAAGTAAAAACGAGGTTTGTATGTTGATCCGGAATCTTCTGGTTGTTTGTGCGAGTGCAGGGCTGCTTGTCGGCTGTGGTGAAGTCAATGGTTTGAAAGAAAACCTCAATGAAACCCGTGAAGCGACGGGTGAGCTTCGCAGTCTGATGAAAGACATGGGGACCAAATTAGATAAGCAGTTGGAATATACCGTTGGGCTTCAGTCAACAACAGACGGCATGTATGGCCTGACCGATACCATCGTTAACAATAGTCGCACTATGTACTGCGATATGCGCCAGGGCAGCTCGGAAGAAATTCGACGTGGAAATTTCGAAGTGGTCCGCAGTGAGCCAAGCTTCTTTTTGAAGCTTGTCGGGGCAGGAAAGTACTTCAACTCTTTAGAGTATCAACTGATCGATCAGCATCGTTACTGTAAAACGCCTGGTGTGCTTTATTACGACGCCGCTTTGGAACTTTCTCGAAGCCTATTGGGTCTATTAGATATGTTCGGGCCGACCAATGGGGAGCTCTATCTTCCAGACATCGTTCGAGATCTTCGTTGTGAAAGTGGGTCCGATAAAAAGCTGTGCGAACGTTACCATGCCATGGATTCTTTTTTAGCCATGTCCTTGGGTATGCACATCAATAATGTGAAGCAAGAGCTACGGACGCAACTAGAAGGCACGAATCCGATTTCTGCGATTGACCTTGTCTACAAAGCCTTAACAATGATGCGGGACAACCAAGACGACTATGAAAAGTTGCCTCGCTGGGTGCTCGAACTGGTCGGTGGAACCAACCGCGATATGTGGGTCTATTCGTTTCGGTCGCGTTACAACGTTTTAGTGGCGGCCATGTTGTTCGAGCTCATTGAAGGAAGCCCTCTTGGAAAAGGTAAGGCTCGAAAAGAATATATCTTTGATGTGGTCAACAAGCCTTGGGCCGTTGATTACAGCATGTTTATTAATGACAGCAGTAAGGGGATTTCCGGTGTCGGTGCTGGTCAGTTATTCCGCACCATGGATTATATCAAAATGGCGGTTGGAACACGTGATATGCTGGTCTCACTTGGTGAGGACTACCGCAACCTTGCAACCTTCCGCGCCGGTGTAAAAGCCTGTCATAATCTTTCAACAGAAACCATTGCTCCGAAACTTCANTTGCTTCAAGAGGTCGATACACAGTTTTCGGTGGATGACCTGGAAGGCGCCACTGGTGATATCGAGCTAAGCTGGGCGGCGGGCCTACTTGAAGACGATGTCAAAAATATTTCTGCCGCGGTTGTTCGTGGTGTTCGGTCTGAATACAACAGTTTTGTCAGAAACTTCAAAGATATGATGATTACCTTGGCTGAGTCGATCGAGCAAAACCCAGAGTCTGTTGACTGGTGCCCGTTCAACTTGAGCACGGATGGAATTAAGACGATTCGCGATACGAAAGAACACACCTACGAACAGGTGGGCGAAGAAAAGACGCTTGAGCACGTGATTGCCAATATGCAGGCGCGCATTCCAGCCGAGATGCTAGAGAAGGCCTCGCCGGCGCACAAAGAAAAGCTAAAGGCCCTAGAGAAGTTCCTTTTGGATCTGAAGCTTCACCACGCCAAAAAATAAAGCCATTCCAAACAAAACAGGCCGGTGAATAAGTGATACGTCACTTTTTCACCGACGCAACCGGTCTCGGGAAAGTGACGTATCACTTATTCACGGGGTGGGGCTGTGCTTTGGTCTGGTTGGACGTGAAGGGGACTGGTGCTGAAGTCTTGATCCTTGAGTCGGAAGTCTGGGACACGGGCAATGACTATAAAGCCGCACCGGCAAACCACCGAGAAGTACTTATAAACCGCCAACTTTGAGAGGGATCGGTATATGTATCTTCAAGGTGATCTTCAAACGGTATTTGATGCTCTCTATCACATGGGAGTGATTGACCCGGTGTTGAACATGGATTGGTCAGAGGCAATGGATGACCTTCCCACCTATCATGACGATTTAAACCATGTCGTTACCATTGTGAACAGTCACAAGGGAAGCATGGGGGAATTGATGTCGGAGCTAGGACGCTTTGACAATACGCTATTAGGGTATTTGGCCATGGAGGTGGCGCGTGAATTTGCAGACTTTCATTCAAGAGACAGTTTGCACTAAGGTGCGATTCGCTGTTCTTATATTATTTCTTGCTTCGCCAGCAACTGCGGACTGGAAGGTGGATTTTTCTCGCCGCCTTCCCGAGTTAAAAACTCGAACCACCGCAGAACAAGAGCCCAGTGCTCAAGACGCCGGTTTTTTTAAAGACCTTTTTAAATCGTCTTCGCCGACTCAAGAGGTCGTGATTTTGAACACGGATCAGGGGTTTGTTCCAGCTGTCGTTCGATTGAAACAAGGTCAGCCTTACAAGCTTCATATCGTCAATGTGAACGAGTCGAACAAAAACGTCAGTTTTATTCTAAGCTCATTTTCAGAGCATCACTCGACTTACTTCGGTAAGGTAAAAACCTTTCATGTGAATCCAAAGCGCGATGGTATCTATGAGTTCCAGTGTCCTGAAACAGCTGCGCAGGGACGACTGGTTGTGTATGGTGATCAGCCAAGCACCCCCGATCGCCAAATGATTCCTGTCGAGCAACAACCTTTGAAATCGGAAAACGACGTCGAAGTTCGTATGCCGGCGTCCTATTAGGGGTTAGCCATGCTTGGTGAAGGCGGCGGAAATTCAGTTTTCGAAGAGGCGATCAGGAACTTTCTTGGTCCCATCTTGCCTTTACTTCAAGACGAAAAAATCACCGAGGTCATGATCAATGGTCCGAAAGAAATCTTCGTCGAAATCGGTGGTAAAATTCAAAAGACTGACGCCCAATTTGATGACGAGGACTCGCTGCAAGCAGCTGTCGTCAATATTGCCCAAAGTGTGAATCGTCGTATTGACGACGAAAACCCAAGGCTTGATGCCCGGTTGCCGAATGGTTATCGGATTCATGCCGTGATCCCGCCCTGTGCACGAAACGGAACGACCGTCGCCATTCGAAAGTTTTCAGCCGTTCAGCTGACGCTTAAAGACCTTGTCAAATTTGGATCTATGACCGTCGATGTCGCACAGTTTTTAGATATTAGTATGAAGCTGGGTAAAAACATATTAGTCAGTGGTGGAACGGGATCTGGTAAGACCACTTTGTTAAGTATTCTTTGTAATCGAATTCCCAGTGGTCAACGCGTGATCGTTATTGAAGACGCAAGCGAGCTACAAATCGATTACGAACACTGTGTGTTTTTCGAAACCCGGATGGCCGATGAGCGTGGCGATGGTGAGGTCACCATGCGAGACTTGCTAAAAAGTTCGCTTCGGCTTCGACCAGACCGAATTATTGTTGGGGAAGTTCGAGGCGCCGAGGCTCTTGAGTTGATTCAAGCGATGAACACGGGTCACAAAGGGTGCCTTGGAACTGTGCACGCCAACTCGGAAAGCGATGCCATGGTTCGATTAGAGGCCTTGGCTCAGGGTGGGGATGCAAAGTTAAGCGAAAAAGCCCTTCAGTACCAAGTGGTCGGAGCGATAGATCTTGTTGTTCAAATCTCTCGATTTTCGGACGGTTCACGTAAGATCGCGGGGGTTTCCGAGGTCGTCGGCTTTACCCCTTCAGGAGCCTACGACGTCCAGCCAATCTACCGAATGGGGCGGCTTAAAAAACGGGCAGACGGAAAGCTGGATGGCCAACTAGAGCCAACCGGCTATATACCCGGATTTATGGATGAAATTGAGGATAACGGGATTCCTTTTCCTGCATCAAAATTTCAAAAAATTTCAGCGGCTTAAGCAGTCAATCCCTATATATAGATGCAAATTTGAATTCGCTGGACAAAGGTAGGGGATCGACCTATCAAGAGGGTCTTATGAGGCCCAGGCTTTGAAATTTAGTACCAAAATCTCCAATACGGTTTTGGCTCACCTGGAACAGCGCGGATTAGAAATCAGCGGTGTGACCGAGAGCCCTACAGCTCCACTTGAGCTATTACGGGATCCGTCCTCCTGGATTGACGCAATGCAGCTAGAGAGTTTTCTGGCTCAGCTAGAGGCCGATATGAGTTCTCAGCTGGCTGGTGATGAAGTTTTCGAATCGGCAGGACTCGCTTCGCCGGGCTTGAAAGCCTGGGGGGTCTTGGACAGCGTTCTTCGTCTGATGCAAAGCGAACAGGATGTGTATTCTCAGCCTCAACGCTTTTTGTCTTACTTTATTTCTCCGGCGCCACCGATTGCTCATGTTGAGCGCTTGCCCGAGGGGATCCGTTTTCAGCTGCCTTTGTCGCACTCGGAATATCCGCGTTGCTGCGAGTTTTTGCGTGCGGCTTTGGAGTCATTGCCTCAATACATCGGTCGGTCGGCTTCGCGCTGTAAGTGGGTTCAAAACCAAATCGAGATTTCGTGGGCTGAAGGCCAAGAGTCTTTGTTTCAGCCGGGCGACGTGGATCATCAGCTAAGCCCTGATCTCATTCGTAATATGCTTGGAACGCTTGAAAAAAGCCAAAGCGACCTTCACCGAAAAGAAACAGAACTTCAGCAAGCAAAAGAGCGCATTGAAGAACTGGAAAAACTGATCGAATCCGGTTTTCAGCCAAACACCACTTCGCGGCCAGTGACCCAATCGGACTTTGAGGAGCTTCGACAAAGTCTTTTGAAGTTAAACGATTTTTGGGCTCGGTCTCAGCAGCTTGTCACTTTGCTTGTGGCTCAAGGGCGTAAAGACGCTCAAGTGAGTTCGGCCATGCAGCGGGTTCAGTGGGACCGCATTGTCGAGGCCGCACCAGGGAAGTTTAAAGACACCTTGGAATTACTTGATGAATTGAAAATGGAAGCCGAGGCAAAATCGATGCCGGCGCTTCGTTCTCTACCTGAATTAAAGCACTAGTAAGGGAGTCCCCATGTCAGCGATTACAGAAATTGGAGCACGTGAAATCTTAGATAGCCGTGGTAACCCGACCATTGAGGTTGAAGTCGAGCTTGAGTCCGGTGTTGTTGGCCGCTCGGCGGTCCCATCAGGGGCTTCCACAGGGGCTTTTGAAGCACACGAGCTTCGGGATGGTGATAAAGAGCGCTATAACGGGAAGGGTGTTCAGAAGGCCATCGACCATATCGAAGGCGAAATTTTCGAAGCCCTTGATGGGATTGATGTCACGGCTCAGGTCACGATCGATCGGATTTTGCTTGAGCTTGATGGAACCGAAAACAAATCACGCCTTGGGGCGAACTCGATCCTTGGTGTGTCCTTGGCCTGTGCGCAGGCCGCGGCTCAGGAAGTCGATTTGCCGATCTTTCAGTACGTTGGTGGAAGTCACCGCTTTCGTTTGCCAGTCCCCTTGATGAACGTATTAAACGGTGGAGCTCACGCTAATAATAATTTGGATGTTCAAGAGTTTATGATCGCGCCTGTGTGTGGTGGTCAGTTTCGTGAGGCCCTTCGTTGTGGCGCCGAGATTTTTCATAAGCTGAAAAAGGTGATTGATGAAAAAGGTCTTTCAACGGCCGTTGGTGACGAGGGTGGCTTTGCGCCGGCGCTAGGTTCTAACCAAGAAGCTTTGGATCTTTTGATGTCCGCCATCGAAGCGGCTGGATACCGACCGGGTGAAGATGTCTTTTTAGCTTTAGACGTGGCTGCGACTGAATTTTACAAAGACGGTAAGTATATGTGGGAAGGTCAGGCGCTGACGGCTGAAGGCCTTGCCGACGTGTATGCGGGATGGGCGAAAAAGTATCCCCTAGCTAGTATCGAAGATGGTTTTGCTGAAGAAGATTGGGCGGCGTGGTCTCATATGACCAAGCAGCACGGCGACGGCATTCAGTTGGTTGGTGACGACCTTTTTGTGACAAATTCAAAGCGATTAAAGCGCGGTATAAAAGAGCAAGCAGCGAACGCCTTGTTGGTGAAGGTCAATCAGATTGGGACTTTGTCAGAAACCTCCGAGGCCGTCGAAACGGCTCAACGAAGTGGTTTTGCGACGGTCATGTCACATCGTAGCGGCGAAACAGAAGACACGATTATTGCTGATCTGGCGGTGGCCATGAATTGTCAGCAGATTAAGACGGGATCTTTGTGTCGATCCGAGCGTACCGCCAAATACAATCAGCTTCTTCGTATTGAAGACTACCTAGATGACGATGCGGTCTTCTGGGGGCGGGATGCGTTCAAGTCTTTGACCTAGTCGGGTGTTGGTGCGCTTGATCGGCGCACCAGTGAGCTCAAACCTGGGGCGCTGAAACTAGTCGTCCCAGACTCCTAAGGCCTGTTGTAGGCGTTTTCCTAATTCTGGATGGTTCAGGTATCCTTTGAATCGCGGTAGTTGGTTCTTTGCGCCGTAGGCGTAAAAGTGGACGGGCGTCGCGGTGTGACCAGAGGTCGCGAAAACAACATTTTGTTGTCCGCCGATGGCGCGGGCAATCAGTCCGGCTCGGCTTTGCCAAACACTCGGATAGAAGTCGGTCTTTCCTGTGACCTTTGGGATGAAGTCAGCTTTTAGTGAGCTATGCCAAGCCAGTTTCTGTTTGTTCGGTGAGTTATCAAGAATGGCCAAAGCCTCTTCTTTGGTAATGCTGTAACTGGTGGCGTCTTTGATCATTTGTCGAACCTGCTGCCATGTCGCCTTTTTCGTCTGGTCGAAGATTTGGTCGGATAGATCGTTGAGGCTCTTTTTTTGCTGGTAGATGCGGTCTAGGTTTCCGTATCCACCGTAATTGTACTGTACTTGGTATTTTTCATCTTTGAACTCGGTTCCCGGAAAGGGCTGCGGGTCTTTGAGGTCACGAACACTGTACCCAAAGCCGAAGGATCCTGTTTCGTGGTCGGCGGTGACAAGCAGCAGGGTGTCGGGGTTATCTTGGACCCAGTCGATGACCCAGTTTAAGGTTTCGTTGAAGCTGATCATTTCATGCAGCATGGTCCCGGCGTCGTTCGAGTGCCCAGCCCAGTCGATTTGTCCGCCTTCGATCATTAAAAAGAAGCCCTTGTTGTTTTTTGACAGGTGATGAATGGCTGTCTGTGAAAGTTGAAGCAGGCTTGGTACTTCATTTTTTGGGTCGGCTTTTCGTTTGGACATAGCGATGCCGTTTGGATAGCTGTGGTTCGTAAACAGTCCCAAGATTTTTTTTGATGGGTCAAGGTTTGCTAATTGGGAGCGTTGGAAGACCGTCTGGTAGTTGTTTTGCTTGGCCTCAGCGATCAGATCGCGGTCGTCCTTGCGCGCCGAGGTGACCAAGAATCCCGGGGCCAACTCGCCAGAAAATCCAGATGGAACAAAGCGGTTGGCACCGCCAGAAAGTAAGACGTCCGCATTGGATTGAAGCATTTCTTCGGCAATTTGATCTTCTTTTTTTCGGTTACTGACATGCGCGGCAAAGGAAGCAGGTGTTGCGTGGGTCAGGCGGGTGTCGCTGACAAGCCCAACCGACAGTCCACGTTGCTTCGCTTTTTCAAGGATGGTTTTTTCTTTTCTTCCGGCGGAGGTGACTCCAATCATTTCGGAACCCGATTTTTTTCCCAATGCTAATTGGCTGGCCGAGCAAGCCGAGTCGACAACGATGGCTCCGTCAGGTTCTGTGGCCGAGGTGCCAAAAGATCCGCCGTTGTTGGCGATGCGTTCGAAGGCAAAGGCTTGGCCCATCTTCTGGCCTTGTTTTGAATATTTCAAAAAGTAATAAAGCAAAGAAATCTGCTGCGGGCCCATGCCGTCACCGATCATCAAGATCACGTTTTTGGCTTTGCCCGTGGCCTTTGTCGGCGGGGAGCTTTGGCAGCTAAGTTGAGAAAAACAAACAAGAATCAGTAACAAACGGCGAATCATAGAAAGGTCCTTTTTGCGTGTCGGGATTTTTAAACTCTTTAGGAACTTCAGGTAGTTAGATTGAAAAAATTGCTGTCATAAATTTGTTAGCGTCCTGCGCTGCGGCGCAAAAGGCGCATATGGACGGCTGCGTATTTGGCATCGGGATTGTATCAGGCGATAATAACGCGATGACTCAGTTTTTTCGTGGAATCGCCGAGCAACTCATGAAGTTTTTACAGCAACCGTTAAAAGTTTTAGCGGCTTGTGCGTTGTCGGTGTTCTGCAGCCTGGTTTTTGATGGAAGTTTTCTGCATTGGTGGAGCTTAACTCATGATCAGGCCGAGCTGGAAAGTCGCACCGAAGAGATGAGACAAAGATTGGATCAGATCGAAGCCAGAATGGCTTACGTACAAAAGCCCGAGTTCATTGAACGTGAGGCTCGCGAACGGTTCGAGCTTGTCGAGGAAGGCGATCTTATTTTCGTTTTCTCGGATGAGGCGGTCGAAACCGAAATGTGATTGGCGGTGTTATGAGTTGGACGTCTGAAAGCTTTAAGGCTTTACGATATCGTTTAGGTTGGTCAGCAGCACAAATGGGCTCGCGATTTGGTTTATCCGTCGATCAAGTTTTAGGCATCGAAAAGGGCCTTCGGAAAATCCCTCAGGACGCACGCCTTCAATTGGACTATCTATATTGCCAATTAGAGCAGCAAGGACAAGTGGTGCAGGAAAATCCACGAGATGAATTTCGAATGGATAAAGATTCTATTTCGCAGCTGAAACGCGAGCCCTCGGCTTAAAGCGGGCTGCGTAACTCTGTACTTCACTCACCATTGAGGCTATAAATGCCCCTATGAAAAAGCTCTATCTTGTTGATGTTAGCGCGATGTTCTTTCGCGCCTATTATGCCATTCCTCCGATGAGTACCAAATCGGGTTTACCTACAAACTCGCTTTACGGATTCTTGTCGATGACACTGAAGTTACTTCGGGATGGGAAGCCAGACTATATGGTTTTTTGCCGGGACCGAAAAGAGCCGTCTTTTCGTGTTGATTTGTATGCTGACTACAAAGGCAATCGTGAAGAGATGCCGGACGATCTTCAGCCGCAGATGCCTTATATCAGTCAGTTGTCGGAAGCCTTAGGCATCCCTCAGTATGATCTTAAAGGTTATGAGGCTGATGACATTATCGGGTCGTTGACCACATACGGTAAGGCGCAAGGGCTAGAGGTCATAATCGTCAGTGGGGATAAGGATTTTGCTCAGTTAATTGGGCCTGGGGTCACGATGTTTGATTCCATGAAAAATAAAATTTATGACGAGGCCGCTGTTGTTACCAAGTGGGGAGTCCACCCTAGACAGTTTTTAGATTATCTCGCATTGATAGGGGATAGCTCGGACAATGTGCCAGGGGTCAAAGGTGTTGGGCCAAAAACAGCACAAAAGCTGTTGGCTGATTACGATAACTTGGATGGCGTGTATCAACACTTAGATGAAGTTAAAGGAAAAGCCTTAAAGGAAAAACTGACTCGCGATAAAGAGATGGCTTACCTGTCAAAAGAGCTGGTGACAATTAAGTCGGATTTGAAAATCGCTGAGTCCGTTGAAGACTTAAAGCTGAAGGATATCGACCGGCCGGGTTTGACGGCCCTTTTAGAAGAGCTGGAGTTCAAAAGCTTCGCTGATAAATTGTTGAACTACAAAGACTCCCAGCCTGATTCTGCGGCTCGGGTTGAAAAGCTTAATTCATCTGGCAAAAAGGTCGCGGCAGCAAAGGCCGCTCCGGCAAAAAAGAAGCGAGCCAGTAAGTCTAGTACAGAAAACACCGGGGAAATCAAAACGTGGACCTTGGATGATTTTAGAAAGATTGAGCCCTATTCAGATATCTGGGTCGAGCTAAACGAGCGTGGGTTTTACATCGATGTGGCCGGACAAGCGGCTTCGACCTCAGAGAACCTGCAAGAGGTTGGTCGTATACTGAGTTCTAAGTTACTTTCTTGGAAGGGCTTTGATCTGAAAAAAACCTGGCGTGAACTTCAAGTTCCAGATGCTGTGGCTGTCTGGGATTCGATGCTTGCCGCTTATTGTTTGCGTGCGGGTGATATCAAAAGTTTTTCGGATGTTGTTGAAAGCTATTTGGATGAAAAAATTCCTGATTTAGCAGATGCCAATGATTACTTTCGACTGCATAAACAGCTGGAAGTTGAACTAACGGCTCAGCTGGAAGAGCTTGACCTTAAGGGTGTATACGAAACTTTAGAGCTGCCTTGTGTTCGCGCTTTGTATCATATGGTGAAGGCGGGGATCCGGTTGGATTCGGACGAGCTTAAACGTCAAAGTAAAGAACTTGAAGTCGATATTGCTGAGCTAGAGAAAAGCATTCACGAGTTAGCCGGTGAAAAGTTTAATATCGCAAGCCCGAAGCAGCTGGGGCATATTCTTTTTGATAAGCTGGGGCTGCCGGTTATTAAAAAGACGAAAACTGGGTACTCGACCAATTCAGATGTCTTGCAGAAGTTAACTGATGAGCATCCCATTCCCGAGCTTGTTTTAAGTTACCGTGAGCTAGCGAAATTGAAGTCGACCTATGTGGATGCTCTTCCTCAGTTGGTTGATAAGGAAACCGGTCGGATTCATACCCATTTGAAGCAAGCGGCGACGACCACGGGACGGCTGTCCAGTCAAAACCCGAACCTGCAAAATATTCCGATTCGGACCGAGAGAGGAAAAGCCGTTCGAAAGGCTTTTTTGGCTTCGGAAGGTCAAAAACTACTGTCGGTCGACTACAGCCAGATTGAATTGCGGGTATTGGCTCATATCACTGAAGACAAAAACTTGGTGAAGGCATTTACGGAAGACTTAGATATCCATGCCGCGACCGCAGCAGAAGTATTTGAAGTCCCCTTGGATCAGGTGACGTCGGATCTTCGACGTAAGGCAAAGGCCATTAATTTTGGAATCGCCTATGGTCAGGGTGCTTTTGGCCTAGCGGATTCATTGAATATTCCTCGAAAAGAGGGGCAGGATATCATCAAGCGGTATTTTCAGCGTTTTCCAAATGTCCGCAACTATATGCAAGAGACCGTCGAGCAAGCCAAAGAACTTGGATATGTCGAAACCATTTTTGGTCGAAGGCGGTATCTGCCCGAGCTGAGTTCGTCGAACGGAATGATGCGTAAGTTTGGTGAAAGGGCAGCGATCAATGCGCCCATTCAGGGGACAGCAAGTGACATTATGAAGAAGGCGATGAACGACGTTTTTGCTAATGTGTCGGCAACGCCCTTGCTTCAGGTGCATGATGAAATTCTGTTCGAATGCCCCGAGGCCGATGTCGTCGAGCAAATCGAAGTCATTCAACAAATCATGGAATCGGTCGTCGAACTAAAAGTCCCACTAAAAGTAAACTCCGCCGTCGGCCAAGATTGGCACCAAGCACACGCCTAGAGGGTTTCCCAGCCGGAGACTTTTCCGGCTTCGAAGTAGACGATGCGGGTTTGTTGGGTGTAGCCGTCTTCGGAAGATACGAACTTTCGGTACTTCCAGCGTTTGTTTCCATAGACGGGGTTTCCGGCGACTTCGACGAGGTCGGGCTCGCCCCAACTTTCTTGAACCTGGTCTGTCGTCATTCCAAGGGTGATGTCTTGGTTTTCGATGAGGTCCGCAACAGCTGGGTTGATATTGTTTCGCTTTGCCGCGACGATACTTTCGGCAAAGGTCGTTCGCGATCGCCCGGGTGGCAGTTGAAGGTAAATCTGCTGCTGTGAAAGGCTTAAGTAAGGCTTGTAGTTATAGTAGCGTTCTTTTTCAGTGTTCGTTTGTAGTTGGTCTTCTAAATCTTGAAGTTGAACTTCGGCGCGGATACGCGGGACCTCATACTTTTGAACAGGGCGGTCTTCGACCCCAAGTCGCTGTTTTGCTTGATAGACTTTGTGGCGCTGTTGGTCTTTGAAGAAGTCGTCAGCGGCTTGGCTTCGACCAACAATCGAGCGGGAGTAGCCGCTCGCGGGATGGCGTTGCATCGAGCTTAAGCATCCTGTTGTTAGTAGGCACAGACCTATAGCGAGTCCTTTGGGCATCAGAAGATCTCCTTGTTGTATTCTCAATCGGAGACACCGCAACAAAAATTAAGTCCAATTTTGAGACAATGTTTGTCATACTTGCTGTATGGCCGAGGGTGAGAACGACAAAACAGCGCAACCAGACGATGGTATGGCTCAGTTAGATGCAGAGATCGATGCCAGTGCATTTGCATTGGCGGAAGCACCTCCAGGCGATCATTCTGAAGATGACGTCATTTCGTTGGATGACCTGGACTCGATGCTTGAGAGCTCGAGTCAGGCTCCACCTCCAGCCGCTAAAAAAACTGTTGAAGCGCCCGTCGACGAAGACGTCGGTGCTGAGGCGGACCAAGCTAAGCCAGCAAAGCCTGGCTTAGTGGTTCGACTTGAATCCAAGGTTCCAGCTTTAAAAAAAGTTTTTGATCCTTTTCGCCAGCTTCGGCTTGCGATCTATCGTGCGCGAGACTTTGTTTTGGCGCCGATCAAGCGTCAGTGGCAAAAACTGATTGAGCGAGTTCAGTTGGCGAGAGCACGCATGTTTTTGTTTCTTGTGGCTCAGAAGAACTTTCTGCGGGTCCAGCTGCCCGAGCTGATCAAAGGACGAATTGGCGATGTAAAGGACTACATTGGCTATTTGATTCGACGCTTGATTGGTCTAAAAGATATCGGGATTAAGCGACAAATGTTTTTGTTAGCCACGGTCGTATCCGTCGGGGCTGGCTTGGCCTTGGCAAAAAGACTGATCGTTGACCGTTGGAATCCGTTTAAAAGCTCCGAGGCGATTCTTAGTTTTGGTGAAGTTGGAAGTGCCTCTTACGGGTTTAACCCTCGAAGTGACTTCGTGTTGCTGTATAAAGAGTTCCCGCAGCCGGAATATCAAATTCTTCTGACGAAGGTTATTGTTAACCTGAAGCGAAGCTACAATCACCCAGCGGCTTTAGCTGCAGCTGAATTTTATCTCAGTCTTGATTCTGAAGATACTGCGATCGAAGTACGTGATCGTGAAAACGAGTTGCGCGATAAAATCGAACGCATTATGGAGGGGTTCACTTTTCAGCAGGCCAACTCAAAGCAAGGTATTTTGCAAATGAAAGACGAGATTCGGCAAACCCTTAACCGTATGCTCAATCAAGGTGAAGTCCTATCTGTCGGTCTAAAAGCTTTTGTCACCAACCCTTAATGTCTAGAATACTTTGGTGTGCATTTCTTATTGCTGTATATCCGGCATCAGTCTTCGCCGTGTTTTACGGCACCCCGGTGAGTCCAGGATCACATCTTGTCAGTTTAGAAATTCAAGGGCTAGGGTATTGCTCGGGGCAATTTGTCGCGCCGGACCAGCTTGTTACTGCGGCCCACTGTGTTTCAGACTCTGGAGAGCCGGTGCCTCTCGAAAGACTTCGTATTAAGGGTATAGACGGCGTTATGTTTCGAGCTGTGCATGTTCGTGTTCATCCTCATTTTTCTCGAAGTCATGGTGTTTCTCATCATGATGTTGCGGTAATAACAGTCGCCGAAGAATTCGAGGGCCAGGCGCCTTCGTTGCCAAGAGCTGCTCAGCCTCGGTTTGGTCGGGCACTTTTAATGGGTTGTGGACGGGTCGATTACCGCTCGAAGAAACGCCGTTGTCAGCAAGGTCAAGTTTTGTATGCTCGTCTTCTAGGACATGTGGTCTCAGTTGGATGGCCTAAGGTTTTAAAAAAATACGGGATAGGAGTCGCGCCAAACGATTCGGGTGGACCTATTTTTTCTCAATCAGAATCACAGTTGTTTGGTGTTCACTGGGGAACGCTGTACTGGCCGGGATCGGCTATTCCTCTTCCTGTCATTGGTTTTTCGACAGATGTCTCATCTGGTGAAAACCGAATGTTTTTGGATGAGGCTATGTCCCGGTCGAAAGATTGAGCCTAGTTGTACTGGGCGTCCAATAGAAGCTGCTTGATATTAATACCATAGGATTTGATGCGATCATGGAGGGTGCTTTTTGGCATTCCCAGCTGGTCGGCCGTTCGCCTTTGATTGCCCCCGTTTTGTAACAGCGATTCGACGATCATTCCTTTTTCGACTTCTTTGATCGTTCTTTGGCGAAGACTCATTGGTGTGCTTGGCTGGCTAGAGGCGACCTGGTTTGACGTGTAGGGTTGGTAGTGGCGTCGTTCGATCAGTTGAGACAGATCATCTTCTGTCACTTTCCGCCCCCGAAAGAAGGTGGATGCACGAGCCACTAGATTCTTTAACTCGCGGATATTTCCTGGCCAGTCGTGGTCTTTTAGCTTCTGAGCGGCGTTGAATGTAAAGCCGATTTGATAGTGTTTACAAAAGCTCATAAACACATCGTCGAAGTCTTCCATGCGGTCTTTTAGGGCTGGAATCTTAAAATGCAGAACGTTTAGTCGATAGAAAAGATCTTCGCGAAACTCACCTCGCATGACTTTTTCTCGTAGATTGTGGTGGGTGGCGGCGACGACTCGGACATCGGTTTTGATTGTTCGGTCACTTCCTACGGGTCGGATTTCGCTGTTTTCCAAGGCGCGAAGAAGTTTTGGTTGAAGTGTCAAAGGTAGGTCGCCGATTTCATCTAGAAATAAAGTGCCGCCTCGTGCGGCTTCGAATGCGCCCCGCCGGTCGCTGGTCGCATCGGTGAAGCTTCCTTTCGTGTGACCAAACAATTCGCTTTCAACCAGACTTTCATTGATCGCTGAACAGTTGACCGTAATATATGGAGCTTTGGATCTGGATGATAGCTCGTGAAGACTTTGTGATAGAAGCTCTTTTCCCGAGCCAGATGGACCTTCAACAAGAACGGGGAATGGGACCGCGGCAATGCGGTCGACTTTTTCAAGTTGGCGTCTATAGAATGGATTCTTGGATCGAAGACTTTTTGTCATTTTCAGTGTGGGGCTATCCAAAAAGTGAAAACTATATTCTCCGATACGGATAATATCCCCGAGGCGAAGCACCGCCTCGAGGACTTGAGTGTTATTCACAAAGGTTCCGGTCTGACTACGAAGGTCTCGTAGAAGATAGCCTTGGGAATTTTGTTCGAGGCGACAGTGCCTCTGGGAAATGTGTTTGGAAGAAAGGGAAAGGCTATTTTCTGATGACGATCCTATCGTAAAAAAACTCGTCAAAGCGATTGGGTCCGTGCTTGAACCCAGCATTTTTAGATACATAGTCTGTTGACCGAGATGCATGTGTGCCCCCTTGTTCGCACTCACAGAGGCCTATTTACAAAGTCTGGGCCAAGGGTCTAGGGGCTCAGATCTAATATATTTGATTTGGGCGGACCCCTGTCCAGGTCGGTGGACTTTCTGTCCGCCAAATGGGAATTTTCGAGGATCGGAATTCCCATTTATGCCGCAAGGAGGTAAACTCCTGCGGAAGGTTTTCACTGCTATTTAAATAAGGTCGAAGGTGTCGGCGCGAGCTCGATTTATAAAAACTGTTGTGTCCGTCAAGGATCTCCCAGATCCAGACAAACCTGAGATCGCCCTGTTGGGACGGTCTAATGCCGGGAAGTCTTCTCTGATCAATGCCATGTTTCAGACTCGGGTCGCTAAAACCAGTCAGACTCCGGGGAAAACTCGCGCACTAAACTTTTTTGATGTTGCAGACAAGTATCGGCTTGTAGATATGCCAGGGTATGGATTTGCCAAGGTGTCGGGAAAAGAAATCCGTTCATGGCAAAAGCTGATTGAAGACTATTTGGTCGACCGCGAAGCTTTGGCGGGTATGGCATTGATTATGGATATTCGACGAAAGTGGTCTGACGACGAGCAAATGCTGGCCGACTTCGCCGAGCGTTTAGGTAAGCCCATGATCGTGGTCTTGAATAAGATGGATAAGGCGAAGCAATCGGAAAAGGTTTTGCGGGTGCGTGAGGTCTCGGCACAGCCAGGTGTGACAGCTGTTCATATGACATCTTGTTTGAATCGGGTCGGAACGAAAGAATTAGAAGACCTATTATATAGTACTATGGTGAGCCCTTTTGTGCGGAGGCCTTCGTGAGTGTTCTTGGTGTGATCCCTGCGAGGTATGGCTCCGTCCGGTTGCCGGCCAAGCCCTTGAAAAATATTTTAGGTCGCCCCTTATTGTCGTGGGTGATTGAAGGTGTTCAGAGCTCTGAAAAAATTGATCAGTTTGTTGTGGCGACCGACCATGCCGACATTGCGGCCTTGGCTGAGAAATGTGGAATGGAAGCGGTGATGACGTCACCGGACCACCCCAGTGGAAGCGACCGGGTTTGGGAAGTCGCTGCCCAAAAAGATTGTGACATCGTTTTGAATATACAGGGTGACGAACCTTTGGTTTCAGGGGCTTTGTTGGATGAGCTTGCGACTCCGTTNATTGAAGATGCGACCATCGATATGGCGACCTTGGGGCGCGAGTTGAAGCCGGGTGANCTGGAGGCGGCGACGACGGCAAAGATTGTACTTAACCACAGTCAGCAGGCCCTTTATTTTAGTCGACACCCGATTCCCTACTCAAGGCAGACTCCAGCCGACGTGGCTGGNGCCTGTTTGAANCATATTGGGTTATACGCCTACCGAAAGACGTTTTTGAAAACATTCTGTGAAGCTGGTCCAGCTGATATCGAACTCGCCGAGGGGCTTGAGCAATTAAGAGCTCTGTATCTAGGGGCCTCGATCCATGTTGTGAAAGTGGATCACGAGTCCTGGGGTGTCGACACAGAAGATGATGTAGCGAAAATTGAGAAATTATTGGAAGGAAGACAGCATGGCCGCTAAAACGAAAAAAGGACGTTCTCCAATCAAGTCACGTGTAAAACCGTTTCAGCCAAAGTTTATTTTTGTGACCGGTGGAGTTGTATCAAGCATTGGAAAAGGGCTTTCGGCAGCCAGTCTTGGCGCTTTGCTGGAGGCTCGCGGCTTGAAGGTGAGCTTGATGAAGTCGGATCNTTATATCAATGTTGATCCCGGAACGATGTCGCCTTTACAGCACGGAGAAGTGTATGTGACGGACGATGGTGCGGAAACGGATCTCGATCTGGGGCATTACGAACGATTTACGTCCGTGAGCCTAAGTCGTTCAAACAGCATCACTGCTGGGCAGGTCTACGAGTCGGTTATTTCGAAAGAGCGTCGCGGTGAGTATCTTGGTGGAACCGTTCAGGTGATTCCACATATCACCAACGAGATTAAGGCTCGGATGTTCGAAGCGGCTCAAGGTGCAGAGGTTACGATCGTTGAGATCGGAGGAACTGTTGGTGATATTGAGGGGCTTCCTTTTATTGAAGCGATTCGCCAGATGCGAGTTGATGTTGGTGTCGAAAATACGCTTTTTATGCATGTCACTTATGTGCCTTATATCGCTGCTGCCGGTGAGCTAAAAAGTAAGCCGACGCAGCACTCGGTCAAAGAGCTGCGGGCTGTTGGTATTCAGCCAGACTTTTTGGTTTGCCGTTCGGAAAAAGCAATAGATCAAGAGCTGAAGTCCAAGATTGGANTGTTTTGCTCGGTGCGCCCTGAGAACGTCATCGCTGCAAGTGATTCTGATACGATTTATGAAGTGCCGTTGGTGCTTCATAAAGAAGGCCTTGATGAAAAGGTGGTTGAGCGCCTAGGGCTTGATGCTGCGAAACCAAAGTTAACTGGTTGGAAGAAGCTAGTTGATGTTGTTAAGGGNCCTAAGCATCACGTTCGGATTGGTATCGTCGGAAAGTATGTTGATTTAACTGAAAGTTATAAATCTNTAAACGAAGCGCTTGTGCATGGCGGCGTTGCGAACAACTCGAAGGTTGAATTGGTCTATGTGGATGCCGACGGGCTGAACTGGAAGAACGTTGCCGGAAAGCTGAAAAATGTCGACGGTGTGCTTGTTCCGGGTGGCTTTGGTGAACGAGGGGCTGAAGGCAAGATGGTTGCAATTCGGTACGCTCGNGAGAANCAAATCCCATTTTTTGGGATCTGCTTTGGTATGCAGTTGGCTGCGATTGAATTCGCGCGAAATGTTTGCGGGATCAAAGATGCGACAAGCCGTGAGTTTAAAGCGAGGTCATCTGGGACCAGAAACTTTGTCGTTGATATCATGAAAGAGCAACGAACTGTCACCGACCTGGGCGGAACGATGAGGCTTGGCGCTTTTCCGTGTACCCTGCAACACGGGTCGAAGGTTCGGAAAATTTATAAGCAAAAAGACATTTCAGANCGCCATCGTCACCGATTTGAATTTAATAATAAATTTCGTCCCCTGTTTGAGAAAAACGGCATCGAGTTGTCGGGGATTTGTGAAGATCGTGATTTAGTTGAAATCATAGAGATCACTGAGCACCCCTGGTTTATCGGTGTTCAGTTTCACCCCGAATTCAAATCAAGCCCTTTGAAGCCTCACCCGCTGTTTACCAGTTTTATCGAGGCCTCGTTGGCCAATGGTGGTGGTGCTAACACGATCGCAGCTGGGAAGAAGGCTCGATTTACCAGGTCTGCGGCGAAGCGGGCCACCAATGTTGCCAAAAAACGGACAGGCCGAAGGAAAGCTTCAGTATGAGTATTTTAGACGAGGCAAAACGTGTTTTAAAACTGGAAGCCCAATCGATTCTAGATATGGTCGATCGAACGGGGGAAGAGCTTGAAAAAGCTGTTTCGATGATTTTGGCTGCGAAGGGTAAGGTCATCATTTCTGGTATGGGAAAATCGGGTCTTATCGGCCGGAAAATCTCGAGCACATTGTCTTCAACGGGGACGCCTGCGNTCTTCTTGCATCCTGCGGAAAGCTCGCATGGTGATTTGGGNGTCGTCTCCGAAGGAGATGTGATTCTTGCGATCAGCTATGGCGGGGAGTCTGCCGAGCTGAACGATATTTTGTCCTTTGCCTCTCGTCGAGGGATTCCCACAATTGCCATGACAGGCAAATTGGAAAGCACACTAGCTCGTAACGTTGATGTCGTTTTGGATGTCTCTGTGGCAGAGGAAGCNTGCCCTTTGAAGCTAGCGCCGACTTCAAGTTCGACGGCGACATTGGCTTTGGGTGATGCCTTAGCCATGTGTTTGTTGAAGCAGCGGGGATTTCAAGAAAAAGACTTTGCAGAGTTTCACCCAGGAGGAAAGCTGGGGCGTCGTCTTTTATTGAAGGTCGAGGATTTAATGCACTTAGGTGAGGGGCTGCCTTTATTGGCTGAAGACGCCAAAATGGCCGAGGTCCTTTCGACGATGTCTTCTAAAGAAGTCCGTGGTGTTGCGGGCATTCTTGATTCAAGTAACAAGCTAACGGGGATTATCACAGATGGTGATATTCGCCGTCGTTTGGAAAAACACGAAAATCCGATGGGTCTAGTTGCCACGGAGATTATGTCGACTCAACCGAAGACCATTTCCAAGTATGAATTGGCTGAGCGTGCGTTGTTTTTGATGGAAGAGTTTAAAATCCAATCGTTATTCGTCGTTGACCCCGAGTCCGATGATCAGCAACCTGTAGGCCTACTTCACCTTCAGGATCTGCTAAAAGCACGCATCCGCTAGGGGATATGTCGCTACAGGTAAAAGCAAAACGTAAATCTATTCAGAACTTGGAAGGTGTGAGACCGGTAAGTGCGGTCAACCTTTCGGCAAAAGGCTCGGTCTTTTTTGGTTTGATCGTGGTTTTGGTTGGGGTTGCGGTCCTTCATTTTGCTGCAGGAATAGANGGGGCCATTCTGCAAGATTTGGTGCAGGGGCGTTGGGACTTGTCGTTTTGGGAAGACTTTCCTAAATGGCGACAGGGGGCTAGCTCCTGGCGTCTGCGAGGAGCTAAAATTCCGCGATGGGCTTTGGGGCTTATTGGCCTGTCTATTGGCCTGGTCGGGGCGACGATTTTGTTACATGGCTTAGCCTTAGTTTCTGTTGATGCGAAGCGAAGTCGTGCTCGTCGTGAGGGGCGTCACCAGGAATGGGTTTATGATTACCCGTGGATGGGGCGTCAAGCTGTGCCACGAGACAGGTCGTTGATTGGTTTTCTGTTTTTAGATGTGCTGCTGCCCTTTTTGTTTCTAACTATGTTTACCATTGTTAGCTTATGGCTTGCCTTGAATAAGACATCCGTCGCCTACGTGTTTGTGGCGTTTGTAGGCCTAATGGATCTTATTTTTGTGACGACGACCTGGAAGAAGTGGGTTCAGCGNACCACCTTTGCGGGGGTGCTCGTCGATCTAGATCAATTCCCCGAGCGGCTAGGGGGAAGTCTTTCTGTTCGTGTGAAGGGGCTTGAGTCTTTTAGCTTCGAGCGATTAAAAATAAGATTGGTTGGGGTGCAGGAGGTCTATAATCAAGTAGATCCCGAGCGTTTNGGTCGGCAGCCAAAGACGGCATCGATCACATGTAAGACTTTTTATTCAGATGAGAAGGTTTTTGATTCATTTAAAGGTCGGGGCCTTTTGTCGTTACAGTTTGAGCTGCCATCGGATTCGTCCTTGTCTTCCGAGTTAGCATCACGACCCGCACGCTTCTGGGAGTTGCAAGTATTGGGTGATTGTCATGGTGTGAATCTGGATAAGCGTTTTCTCGTTCCGATTTACTAAGTGATTGCACAGACAGAAGTCCAGCCTAACGGTCTGGGATCTTGGGCATATGGTTGCTATGAGGCTTGTCGTCCCGCAAACTTGTTACATCTTTCTACACGGGAAGTGGGATTTGTATTCTATGAAGAAGATTCTATTTTTGTTATTGCTTGTTCCATCTGTCGCTTTGGCAGAAGGGGAACCTGAAGTTATTGAATTCGACGAAGAAGAGCTAGCAACCGAAACGGTGCTGCCGATTTTTGATAATTCCGTCAGTGTTAGAAACAGAAATATAGAAAAGGCAGGGCGATTCGAGATAGGGATTAACTCGGGACTGACTCTGGCTGAAGCCTTTTATGATCAGCTGAACTATGGTGGCCACATCACTTATCATCTAAGTGAATCACATGCGATTAGCGGTAGTATTTTGATGTGGAATCAAGGCTTATCTAATTACGGGGAACAGCTGCAAAATGGAGAAGGTCTTGATGGTATTACCTTCGATGCTAGTCGGGCGCCTGCCCCAGAGCAGTGGCTGAGTCTGAATTATCATTACTCGGCTTACTATGGGAAAATGAGTGTGTCTAAACAGTCGGTTGTGAACACAACTTTGTTTGGGACTGTCGGTCTGGGAATGATCAACAATGGGGACTCGCAACTTCCCGCTTTGAATGTTGGCGTTGGTCAGAACTTTTATCTTACAAAGAATTTTGCATTGCGTTGGGATTTGTTGCTTTTGATGTTTCAAGGTCCTGATCCGACAACCGTGCAGCCCCTGCTGACCGGTGGAGAAGAGCTTTCAGGTGATTCATTCGATGAAGAGCTGTACACAAATCCACTGATTCAAGTGGGTATCAGCTACATGCTGTAGGGATTTCTACATCCTTATCTGGACCACCTTTTGTAAGTCACAAAAGGTGACTTCTTTTTTCGCTTAAAAAACTCGNTAAAGTCTCACTAGACAGAGTTCTAGTTTCACTTCGGTACGTACTAATAATCGAATGTTTTCGGTAAATTAGAACGGTGTGTGTGCGGAAGGAGTCCCGGTGTCACATCCTGTTTTACGATCGATCAAAGCCGCGCTAGCAGTTGGAATCGTCTGTGGCCTTTGTACATTTGCCAATGCGGATGATGATGGTGCTGATGTTGAAGCGATTTATGATCGTCTTGAGGACAAACAAGTTAAGCAAAGCGAACAGCAAATCAACCAACGCAAAAAAGAGGTCCTAAAGGATCCGGAGCGTCTTTCAGATCTTGCGACACTTGAGCCTTTCAAAGACATTGCTGTTATTCAGCGTCGTTTCTTGCCTAAGACAGGGCGCTTTGAGTTTTCTGGAGCAGGTCTTCTTGGGATCAACAATGCCTTTTTTACAAATGTGGGTGGTGCGGTTAGACTTGGTTACTACTTTACCGAAAGGTGGGGGATTGAAGCGAGTTATCTGGTTATTAGTAATTCGCAACGTCAGGTCACAAAAAATTTAGAAGACAACCAGGATGTTCAGACTTCGAATTTAGTTACAGCGGATAGTTATTATGGTGGAGCTGTAAAGTGGTCGCCGTTTTACGGGAAAATTTCCTGGCTGAACAAAAGTATCGTTTCTTTTGANACGCACTTTCTTGTCGGTGGTGGTTTGACCTCAACCGAATACGATGATGCGACAACGATTCATCTTGGAGTCGGGCAGACGTTTGCGTCGTCGAAGTCATGGGCGTTTCGTTGGGACTTCCGTTATAACTTCTATAGTCCTGAAACTGTAACTGTGACATCTGGGGTTTCATCAGTTGAAACTCAAAATCAAAGTGATCTAATCCTGGCTTTTGGATTTAGTTTCTTCTTTCCGGAGGCGTCGTACCGATGATGAAGTGGCTGTTATCCCTCACCTTATGTTTGTCGATATCTTCTTACGCGGAAGAATCGGTTCCTTTTACGTTTGATCTTGAAAAAGAGATTCAGACTCTTGAGCAAGAAAATATGCTGGTCGCGCAGAACAAGCGCCGTCGATCTCGGCGAGCCCAACGCCGCCGCCAATCAAGAAATGAACTTGTTAAAGCTTTGAGGTTGGCCGAGCGAAAAGACTATGTAAACGCTTCAATACAATTGTTTCGGCTGTCGCAAAGCCCGACTTACCGTGACAGTCGTTCNCGCATCAAGCATATACTGGGTCTGATGTTACTGCGTATGAAGCTNAATCAAACAGCGGCATTCCAGTTTATTAGTGTCATCAAAAGCGATGATAAAAAGTTTCTGCGCCAAGCTTTAGAGAAGCTTTCGATTGCNGCGGATTACCTTGGGGATGATGCTCTTTTGAATTACGCGCTATCACGGGTTGAAGTTAAAGACTTCCCAAGTGTCCATCGAGATATGTTGTATTTTCGGATTGGTGAGTTTCAGTTGAAAAGTGGTCAAGCTCGACAGGCGATACAAAGCCTAGAGCGTGTAAATGATGATAGCCCTTATTTTGCTCGTGCAAAATACCTNCAGGGGCTTGCCTATGCCGANCTTGGTAAGGCGACCCGTAGTTCTAAGCTGGCTCTAAAGGCGGCTGAAACGTTCGAAGAACTAGAGCGATCCCGAGTTGATAAATCTGTGACAGACGAGTCGAGAATTGCTGGGATTATGGGTAAGGCGCGTTCGTTGTACCAAGCCGGTGAATGGGAGAAATCGCTTGCNGAATATCGACGAGTTCCTAAAGANACCGAGCTTTGGCATGCGACCTTATTTGAATCCTCATGGGCTATGTTGCGGTCAGGACGATTCCGGTCAGCTTTAAGTAATTTTCACTCGTTGCATTCGGCCTATTACGAAGACAATTATTTGCCCGAGTCGTTGATCTTAAGGTCGATCATCTATCTTTATATCTGTAAGTACGACGAAATGGATAAGATGCTGGCTCTGTATGACAAAATATATGGCCCGGTCCGAGGTAAGTTGAAGGAGTTTACGACTCGCTATCAGCGTCCAAGCTTGTACTTCTCGGAAGTTCGCCGAGCTGTCGCAGCGGATACGGCCGAAGAGAAGGCTAGGTTGCGCGCGCCTTATATCGCTTTACGCTACGTTTATCAGCAACCCGATTTTCAGAATACTTATAAGTACGCTTATCGGTTGTACAAAGAAAGAGCCCGTATCCGTCGCTTGCCAGAGGCTTGGCAGCGATCGGCAATTGGACGCTATGCGAATAAAATTTTGAAGACACGTCTTCAAAAGGCCCAAGCCAAGGGCGGAGCTATTGCACGGAATCATTTGATTGCAATGCAGTCAGAGCTTCTGGAGTTTAGCGAACAAAAAGAGTTGGTGAAGTTTGAAATGCTTAAAGGTCAGCGAGACACGATTAAGCAAAGAATTTCAGGTCGGACTTTTGAAGACCTCAGTGTCGAAGAAAACAGAAACCGTGATTACTATGTTCAGAACGGGTACGAATACTGGCCGTTTAAGGGTGAGTACTGGTTGGATGAACTAGGAAATTATCACTATTTGGGTGTGCAGGCTTGTCCCCAGTAGTGGCTAGAAAAGTTGGGTAGGAATGAAAACCTTCGTTGTTGTTGCAAGTACGGCTATTTTACTTGGTTCTCAGGCGCAAGCGCAGAGGACCATCGGTGATATTTTAAAAGGTATCGAGCGACGTTCGAGTCGAGTGCAAATTCAAAAGCAACAGACGGCGGTTCCGACCCTTAAGTCACAGGGCACATCAACGCAGCAGGTTTTGGAGCTAACTAATATTCAGCCGAAGTCGTCTTCGGAACTTTTGCGCCCTTTGGACCAGAACTATGCTCAGTTGGAGAAGGTTTTAAATCAAGANATCGAACAGCTTGAGACCTTGATTAAAAAGTTTCGTCGAAGCCAGCAGCGTGGTGAAATCTGGCTGCGTTTGGCTGAAGCCTATGTTGATAAGTCTAAGTTGATCGAGAACCGTATCCAAGAGAACTACCAACAGCAGCTAGAAAAATACATTCAGGCGGGGCAAAAAGGCCGTCGTCCAAAACTGGATTTGGAGCCAGCCCAGCTTTATAACAGAAGTGCGGTTAAGCTGTACGAACTTTACCTGAAAGACTTTCCCGGCGGTAGCAAGCTGGATCAGGCTTATTTCTTTCTAGGCTTTAACTACTTTCAGTTAGACAACATCAAGCAAGGTCTTTTTTATTACAATAAGCTTGTTACGGAAGTTCCAAATAGCCGCTATGTTGATGAGGGGAACTTCGCTCTGGGTGAATACTATTTCGACAACGAAAAGTGGGCTCAGTCTTTAGAGTACTATAACCGTATTATTACGAACCCGAAGTCACGACTGTACCAGTTTGCATTGTATAAAGCCGCTTGGTCCAACTATAAGCTTCGACAGGTTAAAACGGGCTTAAAGTATCTTGAACTTGTGGTTCGTGCCGAGCAGTCCGAGCAAGGAACTCGCAGCCGAGTATCTAGGTTGCGTTTGGCCGAAGAAGCGCGACGGGATATCATCGTGTTTTTTGCTGAGTCGGGAACCTATAAAAATGCGAAAAGTTATTTCCGACGGGTGTTTCCAAAAGAACAAATTGACGAACAGCTTGAAAAGCTTGCTTTCTATTATTCGAGTGTCGGGCAGCGTAAAGCGGCACGATATTTCTTTGAAGGTCTGATTCGTGATAACCCGAACTCTCCGCGTGCCTACGAATATCAGTATCAGATCGTGAGCCTGTATCAAATTGCTGGGAATACCAAAGTATTTTTAAGTGAGCTGTATGAATGGATCAAAGATTATGGCCCTCGCAGTTCATGGGCACGAAATAATCAGCAGAACACAGAGCTTATTTCTAAGTCACAAAAGCTGATCGAGACAACGCTTCGAACCTATGTTCTTCAGCAGCACCAGACGGCGCAGAACTCAAGGGATCCAAATACGCAGACTTTGGCTTTAAACGGCTACAATTTGTATTTTCAGACGTTTGAAAAGACGCCTCAATTAGGAAACATGCACTTCTTTTATGGGGAACTGTTGTTCGACATGAAGAAGTATCGTGCTGCCGCAGAACAGTATTTGTGGGTCAGCGAGAACGACAAGGAAAATAAGTTCTATAATAAGGCCGTATTAAATGCCCTGTTGGCGATTGAAAAAGATCTACCGACACAAGAACAGATCAAAAAAGTCGTTGGCAACAGTAAGGCTGCTGTTCCTTTGGATTCGACGACAAAAACATTTGAAAAGGTCGCACAATCCTATTTTGTCGCACACGGAAACTCGAAAGATAGTCTTGATATTCGTTTTCGGCTGGGAACTTTGTACTACTTTTATAACCACTTCAATAAAGCGATCGAGTCTTTTAAGGTGATTTATACATCATCGCCAAAACATCAGTATGCGATCGACTCTGCACATTTGGTTCTTGATATCTACAATGGTCAAAAAGACTTTGAAAACCTTCGCAAAGAAGCGACGGCCATGCTTGAAGTCAAAGACTTGGTTCGCGGCAAGTTTAAAGATCAAATCAACAAGATCTTGGTCCGCACATCATTTAAGCAGGCCCAAAACTTAGAAGAAGTGAAGGACTATAAAAAGAGTGCGGAATCTTACGAGTCCTTCGCGAACCAGTTTAAAGGGTCAGATCTTGCGACAGGAGCCTTGTTTAACGCGGCCGTCAACTTTGAGCGTGTGGGCGAGGTTGTTCCTGCACTAAAAAATTACGAGCGTGTCTTGGAAAGTAAAGACCGTCGTTACGCCGGACTTCGAAAGAAGGCTTTAAAGTTTACAGCAAGTCTTTATGAACGCACTGGCCAGTATGCTATGGCTGCGAAGCACTTCGAAAAATATGCGAGCTTGTTTCCTAAGGATCCAGAGTCGCCTTCCTATTGGTTAAATGCCGCTATTATTCGTCAGGGAATGAATGATCGAAAATTGGCGGCTAGGAACTATGCGAAGCATTACCAAACAAGCAAAGCCGCTTCTAAGTCAGAGGCCTTGTATTATATTGCGAGAATCGAAGAGGATAATGGTCGCTTAGCGCCAGCAGTAAAGCAGTACGAAAAGTTTATCGACGAAAACCCCCAAAATGCAGGATTGGTCGTCGATGCCGCATTTAGAATCGGGTTGCTGAGCGAAAAGTTAGGGCGTTCGAAGACGGCCTTAGAGTGGTATCAAAAGACGGTACGAATCCAAGGGCGACTAAAAAAGAAGGTCGGAGTCCCTCAGGCTGCGGAATCTTTATTTCGATTGGTTTACCGCTCTTATCTGGAGATGCGAGCGATTAATATCCCTAGAAACCCGAAGCGGCAGAAGGCTGCTTTGGATAAAAAAATTGCTGTATTTGAGCGCCTTAAGGGTGAGCTTAAGCAAGTTATTGCCTACGATGATGGATTTCAGATCGTCGCATCCTTGGCGACATTGGGGCAGGCGAATCAGCATTTGAGTTCTGCGATCTTTAACTCACCTATTCCTAAAGGGTTTGGGAAAGAGGATGTTGATCGCTACAAGGCTCAGCTAGCCAAGTTCGCTCAGCCGTTTAAAGACGGAGCTATCAACGCCTATCGTGATGCCATTGAAAAGGCCTTCCGATTTGAAGCATACGGACCGTGGGTTGATGTTGCCATGAAGGAAATGAACGGGCTGAAGCCGGGTTCTTATCCTGAAACCCCAGATCGGGTCTTGTTGCAAAGTGCCGTAGACCGATTAAAGGTCACTCGAAACGATGAAGGCGAGATTCGAAAGCTTAAAATTGAATTGGCAAAAATGGATCTGTCGCAATCTTCCGAGCAGAAGGTGATCGATATCGTTAGCCAGATTCTTTCGACAAAAGATAGTGACCCATACGCTTTGAACTCACTGGCGCTGCTTTATTACTATCGAAAACAGTATGGTCTAGCCAAATTGATCCTTGATCGGGCTTCTAAAGAGCACCCGAGTGAGCCGGCCTTCTCAAATAATTATGGCGTGATCTTTTTAGCTCAGGGTGAAATGCGAGATGCGATTGCCGAGTTCCGACGAGCTAATGATAAAAACCAGTCTTACGATGTATCGACAGCCAACTTGGGGTCGATCTACTTAAGGTACCGCGATTATAACCGAGCCTTAGAGCCTCTTGAGATTGGGTATCGTCGTCTTGCAAAAAACTTAAGCAAGGGAAGTAATGAGGCCATCGCTGCAGCCAACAACTACGCGCTTGTTTTGCGAGGGCTAGGTAAGACGAGTAAGTCAAAAGCTGTGTTTGAAAGGGTCTTAAGTGCAGACGGAAAGAATCCGGAGATTTTGCTGAATTATGCAATTCTCCAGACTTATGACTTAAAAGAAAAAAGTGACGCACTTAAAACGATCAGTCGTATTAAATTAGTATCTCGGGATACTCAACTTGTGAAAGATGCCGAAGGTTTGGAGGACTACCTCAATGCGAAAAACTAAATTTATCCTATGTTTTCTGTTGGGTTTTTTGGGTGTAGCTCATGTCGCTATGGCCGAGGATGGAGGGCCTAAAACCGAGATCCTGAACTTCGAAGATGAATTAATTCAGGGTGAAGCGAACAAACCCGATCTTTTTTACATTCTTGAAAAGAAGCAATTTAACTATCGGAAGTTGATCAAACTTAGAAATGACTTTCTCCCTGAGATGAGACAGACTTCTCAGCAGTTACAAGGTGGTACGGGGAATTGAAACCTCCTGTTTTATTGCGCGTCTATTTAGACGACAAACTTATCGATATTAAACAATTCACTGGCGACCAATTTGTCATTGGTAACCGTGGACAGGTGCATCTTGATTTAGATCATCCGGATGTCTCGTCGATTCATGCCGTGATCGAAGAGCGCTCTTCGTATTATTACATCACGGACTTGGGTTCTCTTTCGGGAACCACGTTGAACGGCGAAAAGATNTTAGACTCTCGCTTGAAGTCAGAGGACCAATTTCAAATTGGNCCCTATCGTATCGAGTTTTTCATCGGACTTCCGAAGCCCAAGGCGCCTCCGGCTGAGCTTGGTGGTCGACCAGATCAACCCGAGCAGCCCGAAGAGCCCTCGGTTGAAGATCAAATGCCTGAGCTTCCTCCAAAAGAAGAGCGAGTCGTAGCTGATGTCCCGGTTGAAAAGCTTGAAGTTCCGAAACTGAGTGTCGTGAAGGCGCAACAGCCCGCTCCAGAGGCTGAGCCCGAAGTAACACCTTCGGTCGAACCTGAGTCTGAGCGCGAAGAGCCTCCGTTGCCAACTGAAACGGCTGCTGAACAGCCATCTGCACAGGTCCAAGAGGCTGCAAAGCCGTCACTTCCTAAAGATATTCCTGACATCAAAGAAAAGTCTGAGGCTCCGAAGCGACGTCGCTCGGATGCGGACGATAAAAATCGTCGCAGCTCTGATCCTGGTCGCGCCAAGCGTGCAGCTAAAGGGACGTATGCTCCTGATGATATTCTTGATGATTTGCGCGATGAAATCCGTCCAGCCAAGGGAACGACCTTAGAAATCATCGTGACCTGGCAAAATCGGATTCTTTCTAGTCATCATTTTGATCGTGCCCAATCGATTCGCGTCGGGACGCACCCGAAAAATGATATCGTCTTGCCGTTCGCAGCAGCTAAAGGGGCCAGTCATTCGTTGGTTGATTTAAAAGGCCAGGCTGTACTGAATATTCCGGCAAACACGACGGGTGAGGTCTACACCGATTCCGAACAAATGCCTTTATCCGAAGCCTTGCGCAAGAACGGGATGGGGCAAGGTAAAAATGGTCAACCTAGTTATGCATTACAGCAAGGTGAGGTTGTACGCCTAGATCTACAGGGTGGGGTGACCTCTTTATTTATTCGCTTTGCTCCAGAGGCGCCGAAGCCGTTGGTGGGGCCGTTCTTAAATATCTCGACGACAGAATCAGTGACATTCTTGATGGCTCTGATTGTGCCGGCATTGTTTTATCTTTATATGTTCTTATTTACCCCTTTGGCTCCGATTGGCGATGAGGGTCGTCTTGAGGAACAGCTGCGTCGGGCGACGGTGACTTTTAAGCCGCCGAAGCGACGAACGGTTCCGTTGAAGCAGCAGGCTCAAGACGCGACATCAAAAGGGAAAAAGGCCGAGCAAAAGACGAACCAAACTCAGCAAGCTAAAGACCCTGGTCGAGCGGCTGAAGTGGCTCCGAAGAAAACGCGCTCGCGTAAAAAAACGGCCACATCTGTTCGCAGTGGCGGGTCGAAGAAAACAGCGAAGAAATCTGGAAGTTCGTTGCGTACAAAGAAAAAAGATATCACTGAACAAGGGCTACTTGGGGCTTTTGGCGGTGGGGGTCTTCAAGATCGTCTAAATAAGGCTGCAACCGGGTCGGGCGATTTACAGGGATTTGCTAACCGCGCGACGGGCCGAAGTGGTTTTTCAGAGGACCGTCCAGGCGAGGGCTTGGGTAATCGACTGAAAACCGACGGAAAAGGCGGCTCGGGAACAGCCACCGTTGGTATCGGTGATGTTGGAACTCGGCAAGGACGAGGGCTTGGGCGTGTCGGATCTGGTACGGGTGGAATTGGTCGCCGGTCGAAAGTGAATATTGAACTTGGTGGTGACGATGCTGAATTTTCGGGAAGTATCGATCGTGAGGCCGTGAAGCGTGTTGTGAAGCAAAACCGAAACGCGATTGAGTACTGCTACAATAAAGAACTGAGTCGAAACTCAGGGCTTTACGGAAAGCTTGTCATGGAATGGCTGATTGTTGAGGGTGGTCGCGCGGAACGCGTTGTAGCGGTTCGCTCGGATTCGACTCTTAAGAATCGAAATGTAGAAAAATGTGTAAGTAATGTTATTGCGGGACTTAAATTTCCTGTTCCGCCACCGGAGACTCAGGCGCAAGTCAGATATCCGTTTTTATTTTCGTCAAGATAGGAAAGAAAGGGGATTGCAGTGAGTGCAGCTGCTGAATTAGCGAGTCGTTGTGCGGCTCATGAGAACGTCATCACGAGGGCCTTCTGCGAGGGTGGATCAGTCATGTATTTGATCCTGGCAGTGGGATTGATCACACTATTTATTATTGTCGACCAAGCGATTAGCTTGCAGAAGTTGGCGATTGATAAAGATAACCTGAACGAAAATTTGTTCAGCATGTTGTTGCGCGGGGACGTCAAACAGGCCATTGCCTTTTGTGATAAGCACCCGGCCCCTTTAACGAATGTTTTNAAAGCGGGATTGATTCAAGTGGTGAATCAGCGTCCTGACGAAGAGGTGCAAGTGGCCATGGATGCCGCCGTTCTTCGAGAAACGCCACGCCTTGAGCGTCTATCGGCTTTATTAGCTGTGACGGGTAACGTGTCCGTTCTTGTTGGTCTACTGGGAACAATCATTGGTATGATTGGGTCGTTTAAAGCGGTAAAGGCAGCGGATGCAGCGACAAAAGCGGCGAAGCTTTCTGAAGGTATTTCGGAAGCACTAAACTGTACGGCTTTTGGGCTATTAGTCGCGGTACTATCGATTATTTTTTACGGAATTTATCAGCATCGTATTGGGCGTGCCGTGAACGACATGGTCGAATCCAGCATGACTTTTATGAATCTGGTTGTTTCTAATCGCGATAAGCTTAAGAACTAAGCGAGTAGGGTTTATCCATGGCGCATATTGAAGAAACAGGTAAAGGTGGTCGCGAAACAAACGTTGAACTGAACCTCGTTCCGTTCATCGATTTGATGAGTGTTTTGATCATCTTTTTGTTGATTACAGCGGTATGGACCCATGTCTCGATGATCCAAATTGGTAGCTCGGTTTACGGTAAGAAGCAGGAGCAGCAGCAGGAAGTGGTACCTCCACCCCTTTCGGAGATTGTCTTTCGATTAGATGTTCGAAGTGACGGCTTCCGCGTTGTCTTCGGCGGCGAACGTTTTGGGCTTCCAAAAATTAATGGTCGATTTGATAGTGATGGTCTACTTGAACAATTGCGCCGCCTAAAGGGCGTGTATCCCGATAAGGTTGATGCGGTTATCACGGCACAAGATGACCTTCCTTATAAAAGCCTCATCCTTGGGATGGATTTATTGCTGACGGCCGGATTTCCGCAAATCTCTGTAGCAACGGCGGAGGCTGAATAATGGCAATTCATGTTCCTGGTAAGCGTGATCGAAATGGCAAGATTCGTGGTGGAAAACGCGGTGTTGTTGCTTTGCTTCAGTTGACGGCAATGGTTGATATGTTCACCGTCCTTGTTGTGTTTTTGCTTCAAAACTATGCGGTGGACAGTAATCTTCTAGAGCTCTCTGAAGAGGTTGCTCTTCCTCGCGCGGCGTCAGTGAAAGAGCTGGCTCCGTCGAACGTGGTCGTTGTATCGACCGATAAGATTTCTATTAATAATAATGATGTCGCTGACTACTTCACGATCCGTGAGCAAACGGAGTGGATGATTCCGAATTTACGTTCGGCCGTCGAAGATATGGTTCGCGAAGGGTTGAAAGAAAAAAGTTCGGTTGCTAATCGCATCAAAGCGAAAAGAACTGAAGAAGAGGAAGTTGATGCGATTGATCCTTTTCTACGGATGACGATTCAAGCGGATGAAAATATTGATATTTTAACCTTGAAGAAGGTGATGTTCACCTTAACAGAAGCTGGGATTGTCGAGATCAACTTCGCCGTTATTAAAAAGCCGGGCGAAGAGGCGACAAATATTTAGGTTTTTCTTTTCTAAAACAGCGGTTCTTGTTGGTGCCGCTGGTCGAACTTTAGATCCATAAAAATTCAGTCCGATTTCGATGCTGTTTCCTGTATGGTGTTTCCATGAAGTATTCGGTATTTGTTTTTTCTGTTCTTTTTAGCTGGGCCCTTTTTGCAAAGGGGAAAGCTGGTAAAAAACCGATTGTCGCCTTCGTTGGTGACTCGATCACCGCCGGATACGGCGTTACACTGAAGACCGCCTATCCGGCCGTTTTGGATGAACTTTTAACGAAGGCAAATAGGCCTGTTGAATTGATCAACTCCAGTGTTAGTGGAAGTTTGTCTTCCTCGACGTTATCCAGAGTAAAATTTTTAGTTGGACGTCGGCCGGTCGATGTCCTGGTCTTGGCTATCGGTGGGAACGATGCTCGTAAAGCGACACCGGCAGAATCGATTAAAAGCTCGTTAGAATCCGTCATGAAGTTTGCGAAGCAGAAGAAGGTGACGGTTTTACTTGTTGGAATGAAGATATTTTCGAATCTGGGTGAACAATATCAAAAAGAGTTCGAAGGTTTATACCTTCAATTAAACAAGGCCTACAAGCCGGTCTATATGCCTTTTCTGCTAGAGGACGTGGCACTGAAGCCGGAGTTGAACCAAAAAGATGGATTTCATCCAAACGAAGATGGGCATAAGGTCATAGCGAAAAATATGCTGCCTTATGTATTGAAAGCCTTGGATCAATCAAAGGGGGAAAAATGAGCTCGATCATTGAAATTAGTGACCTACGAAAATCCTATCCCTCGGAGCAAGGTCGCCTTGAGGTTTTAAAGGGTGTGAACCTATCGGTCGATCGACCACAGTCAGTTTCGATTATGGGGCGTTCAGGCGGAGGAAAGTCGACCTTGGTCGCTTTGCTGTCCGGTCTTGATCGCAAAGACTCGGGTGTTGTTAAAGTATTGCAGAAAGACTTGTCCTTGTTCTCAAGTAATCAGTTGATTGAGTACCGAGCAAAAAATATCGGAGTTATCTTTCAGCAGTTTCATTTGTTGCCTCATTTGACGGCTTTGGAAAACGTCGAAATGGCATTGGCCTTTCAAGGGGTAGATGGGGCACGCGATTTGGCTGAAAAAGCCCTCGCGGATGTTGGTATCGATCAGCGAGCAAACCACTTTCCCCATCAGCTTAGCCGGGGAGAATGTCAACGAGTGGCTATTGCTCGAGTGCTTGTGTTGTCCCCGAAGGTGGTGATTGCCGATGAGCCGACGGGCAGCCTTGACGTCCAAACTGGCGAGCGAATTATGGAGCTTCTATTAAACTTAGTTCAACAGCGGGACATGGTTCTTGTGTTGGTGACTCACGACCCCGAATTAGCAGCAAGGTGTGACCGTCAGTTTATTTTAGAAGGTGGAACTTTGACCTTATCGAGCCATGAGGTTTGATGTGAACCTCTTGCTTGGCTTAGCAGTAAAAGATTTATGGCGCTCCGGACGCGAAGTTCGGGCTCATTTGGTTTTAGTCGCAATGGCAGGCCTTTGCTTGTTTTTTAGTTTCGCTTTTCGGGACTCGATCGATACCTTGATTTCTCATCGCGCGCGAGAGTTCTTGTCGGCGGATGTCGCGTTGAGCTCGATGCAGCCCATCCCAGCTGCAGATCTTGTCGTTGCTGAAGAGCTGGCACAGGCTCAGTCAGTGGCTCGGCAAACGGAGCTGCTGGCTATGGCCCGAACGAAACAGGCGTCTCTGCTTGTCGAGGTAAAGGCCATTGATTCGGTCTTTCCGCAGGTGGGGCAGATTGTGACGGAGCCTCTTCGGAGTCGGCAAGACATCGATCTGGATTTAAAGGCGGGACACATTTATGTCTACGACGAGCTTTTACCCGAGCTTGGAGTCCAGTTGGGAGAGTCCATCCAGTTGGGGCGATTAAGTCTTGTCGTAAAAGGGATCGTGGTGCGGGATCCGGGTATCTCTAGAAGTAATATCGGTATTGCTCCTCGAATTTATATGGACCAAGAGCTTCTGCAGCAGACGGGTCTTGTCGGTCCGGAAAGTCAGGTTACTTATAGGTATTTTTATCAGACACAAGGTGACCTTGAAGCGATCACAGCTGGTTTAAAAGAACAGTTTGGGCAAAAAAACTATTTTGTGATTTCTCCTGAAGAATCCATGTCTGGACTACGTCGAGCTTTGGATTCCTTTGGCAAGTATTTGTCTGTCTTGATGCTTTTGGCATCGCTTCTGGGGTTCAGCCTGGCGTTTTATTTGTTCCAGTTGTTTGTTCGAAAAAGAATATCTTCGATGGCCGTTATGACCATGTTTGGCGCGGGGATTTGGGATGTTCGCAAATACTTGTTACTTCAGTCCTGCCTATTACATCTTGTTGGTTTTGTTCTTTCCTGGTTATTTGGGGCGACCTTGTTGCTCGGGATTAATCAGTTCGTCGATCTAAGTGCTGTTCCTGGTTTTGTTGCAGAGATTTCGTGGCTGAGTCTTTCGGTGCTAGCCTTGCTGTTTTTGGCTGTGGCCGTTTTGTTCAATTTGCCTTTTTGGTACGAGTTCTCAAGTTCGGACGTGATCCACTTGCTTGAAGAAGACACATCGGAGGTCCCAAGCCGTGGTGGTTTTGGGCGCTTTTTGCCTCAGGGGATTGGCTTTCTAGGGTTTTTGGGCTTGTCGAGCTGGCTTCTTGGGGCGGGTACCTTTTTTCTTTCATTTGCTGCGTCCTTGATCGTCTTTGGGTTGATGGCCTTTTTGCTGATGCCATTGCTGTTGTCCTGGATGAGTCATAAAATGTCTGAATTTTCTTGGCGTTTTGCGCTTAGGAATCTTGGTCGTGCTCGCTTGACCACAAGCCTTGCCTTTTTTTCGGTGTTCATCATTGGTCTGTTGTTTGGGGTGGGGCCGACTCTGGTTCAGTCCTCACTTAAAGAATTGGAAACGCCTGATCAGTCTAAGCTTCCGGCTTACTTTGTCATCAACGTTCCTGAAGAGTCCACCAACCGGCTTGTTCAGTTTTCAAAAGATTCGGGGATCGCGCTAAGGTATTTGTCGCCTTTGATTCTTGTTCGGCTAGAAACCATCAATGGTGAAGAGGTCAATCAAGATGAGCTACGGCGCTTTCCGTCCCGCGTGACCTACAGAAAGTCCCTTCTTGAATCAGAGCGTATCGTGGAGGGGGAGCCGTTTATCGGAACCTTTGACGGGGCTGGCAGCGAGGTGGCGCCGGTGTCCGTTGAAGTTGAGTATGCCGAGCGACGTGGTTTCAAATTAGGGGATATTCTTGGGTTTAATATTCAAGGGATTCCGTTTCAGGCGCGTGTGGCGAATTTTCGACGAATCGAGTGGAACAGTTTTCACCCAAACTTTTTCATTCAGTTTCCGGACGGGGTCTTAAACGATGTCCCTAAGACCTATGTGGGGATTGTTTATCATAGCGGCTCTGACGAGGATGTTCGTCAAATCAAGTTTGAAATGTCTCGGCGATTTCCAGAGCTATCTTTGATTGATTTGGGACGTACATTGCGGCGCTTGGCGGATATCACCAGACAGTTTCGTCCGGTGATATTGGTGACGGCAATCAGCTTGGTTTTATTCACCTTATTGTTTTTACTTTTACTTCTTAGTCACAGCGTGAAGGTTCGGTCCTCCGAGATTTTGCTTATGCAAATCTTTGGGGGGAGTGCGTCCAAGGTTCGATCTCTTATTTTGAAAGAGTTCTCGGTCTTGTTGGGGTTTGGCCTAGGCTTTGGTGTCATGGTGGGCTTGGTTCTTGCCGGCTATGTTCTTGATCAAATAATGAAGTTTCAAATTTATTGGTCTTTATATGAGTCGTTCTTTCTGTTCGCTGTTAGCGGTTTATTGGCTTTTGTTTTGTTGTTTTTGTCGCTGACTCGCAGGATTCCATCCTTCATTAAGTCGTAATCGTTTATTTGCTTATTTGTCAGATTGGACCTGCTGCACAGTCGGTTATTTACTGAACGGTCGACAACCAAAAATCATGGTGTTTATTTAGGAAAAACGATCGTTAAAAAACTGTCAACCAGTCTAGCTGAGGACCTTTAAAGACAGACCGGTCGTTATCCAGCCATCTGATAGGGTGTGGACTCTTGGGTTCGGATGTATTGGATGATGCTTGATTTCGCTTCGCCGTTGATCGACTGAAACCGGCAGCCAATAAAGCCCGAATCAGAGACATAGCGAACTTCGACTTTCGCGTTTATGGGCGAGCCCAGGTGATCCGAGCTGATAGTGACTTGAAGAGTGTCGCCGGCCTGAGCTGATGCAAGTCCACGAAACCCCATTCCGCCTTCACTGATAGTAAGAAGCCGACCGTAAATATGTGCCCCTTCTTGAGCGTGGACTTCGACATTTCCGTCAATGTCAGCGCGAGGATGTTCGCGTCGGTTAATGCCTAGCTCTTCAAGGATGTCATGAAATTCAAAAATAGGAGCCCAGTTTGTCATGCCTTTGCTCCATAGCAAGATGGTGCTGATATCGCGACGCTGGGATAAAGCCTGGACCAGCTCTTTTCGAGTCATCGGCCCATGTGACTTTTTGCCAATTCCAAAATGCCAGATGCATCCGGCGGATGAAATGTTGTTATCTGCAAGTAGGTGATCGACGTTGCTAACCCATTCTTCGGCGGGGATCCATGTTTGTTGCACGCGTCCCCAAATACGAAAGTCTTTCGGAATGCCTCCATCGTTCACAAGGTTTTTTAACGCCTCTGTTTCGAAGGGGCCTTCAACAGCTTCATTGTCTAAAACAAACCATTTCATATGGCTCTTTTCGGTCGGTTGTCTCGAAAAGATAAGTCCAGTGTGGCCATGGTTGGGGCAGAGAGCCTCAGGGCCAAAGTCGGGCTCATGAGGGTGGCTTTAAGGGTTCAAATGATCAAGCTGAAGCTTCAAAGCGCTTCGTCTGTTCTGGTAGTCCACCAGAAGCTCTTCGAAGTCAGACAGAGACTCTTGGGACCCATAGGGTTTGGCTACAACTTGCAGCATGCCGGACTTGTCTTTTGCATTCCAAAAAACAGGCCCAATCCGGTCCGTGGCGGCACCGCGAATTCTTTCGACTTGCTGATCCGTCAAAACCTTACGGTGTGATATGCGTCGAATCTGTTCGGCCAGATCAACCAAGTGGGTGTTCGAGTTACTCAGTCCAGATCCATCGGCTGTGACCATGGCTCGGACGGCATAGATCGTAAAGTCTTCTGAGGACAGAAGGTGGATGTAGTGGTTCAAGGTTTGAGCAACTCCCTTGACCATGTCGTCGTGGTAAAACTGGGACCGGGCGTGATCTAGTCCAAAAGCTACGCTTGGGCGAACCCACTTTTCGGTTTTGTCGACATTCTTTAGGGAGGCGATCGTCTTATTAAGCCACTCAATTTGAGCGTCGACGTCCTGAAGGTCTGATTGAAGCTTCAGCTTCGTTGGTAGATTAACTAGCCGTTGGCCTTGTCGTCGTAGGAAGTTGACAGCTTGTTGAAAACTGGAGGTCCGTGCGATGGCTTGGGGGAAGACTTCGGGGCAACTGTTCGCCGCGTAGGAGTTGGTTGAAATCAGCATTATTGAAATCAGTACAGCGGCTGTCCACTTCATAATCGGTCTACCTTCCCAGAGCACTAATAGAGTTCATTTGGTCGAAGCTTAAAGACTCAGCAAACGAGGGGCCAAGGCTGGAAAAGGGTGGCTCATTCCGAGACGCTTTGAGGTGAATTCTCAATATAAAAGCCTGAACGGCCGTCTAGCAGGCCTTCATCTAGGATAGGAAGGGCTTTGACACAGATAGTGCTAATATCGTGCCAAAAGGGTGTTATACTGTCGTTACGGGTATTTAGATGCAGAAATATGGTTCTTGGATATTGTTAACATTGTTTTTGGCGCTGGTCGTTCAGATGCTTGTTGTGGCTCCACAGCAAGTGGAAGAAGACGAAGTGTTGAATGCTGTGCAAACTTCCGACGATGATTCGGGGCCAAAGAATGTCATGACTGGCGCCGTCCTGGTCGAGACTCGGTCCGGCCAAAAAGAGTGGACGTTAAAATCGGAAACCGCAAGCAGTCAGTCGATGAATGACCGTTGGGATTTAGTTGGCGTTGATGTGGTCTTTTATTCAGCGGAAGGCCAGCCCTATCATGTCGTAGGCGACCGGGGTGCGGTCGACGTTGAAAGCAAGGACATGGAGGTTCGTGGCGATGTACTTCTTGTCAGTCCGAACGGCTATGAATTTAAATCTCAGCTGGTCTTGTATAACTCTGAAAAGCGGGTGCTACAGGTGCCTCGGGATGTCGAGATGCTTGGTCCGTTGACCAACGGTCGCCGGCCGATGCAATTGACTGGGCAGAAGATGACCGCCGACCTGATTGATAACTCGATGATTGTCTCTGAAAACGTTCGCGCGACGAACACGTTTAAAGATGAGCGTACGATTGTGATTACGTCAGATCGGGCCCTTTTTAGTGGGCAGTCGGATGCGGCTCAATTCGTTGATAACGTTGTTATGGATATGGATTCGATGCGGATTACTGGTCCGATCGCGACTTTCAATTACGACCGAAAAAGTAACCAGGTAAAGACCGTGGTTGTTGAGGGTGGTGTGAAAGCCAGCGATATCGACAAGATGGCGACGGCCAGTAAATTGTATGCGTATTTAACACAAGACCGTTATGTCTTTCGAGGTAACCCGAAGCTGGTTCAAAATTCAGATGAGCTTCGTGGTGAGGAGATTGTGTTTTTGAATAAAGGAACGAAAGTATTGGTCCAAAGTGCAAAGGCAAAAGTGGACCAAAACCGATTGCAGGAGTCGCAGTGAGCGAGTTACGAATCGAGGGTATTTCAAAAGCCTTCAATAAGCGTCAGGTAGTTAGCCAGGTCTCGTTTTCGATCACCTCGGGCCAAGTGGTAGGGCTGCTTGGTCCAAACGGGGCGGGTAAAACGACCAGCTTTTATATGGTGGTAGGGTTGTTGATGGCTGATGCTGGGCGAATCTGCTTGGATGAAGACGACTTAAGTGGTCAAGCGATGTTCGAGCGTGCGCGTTCGGGGCTTAGCTATCTGCCTCAGGAAGCCAGTATTTTTAGAAAACTTACGGTCGAAGAAAACATTCTTGTTGCCCTAGAGGCTTTAGGGATCACTGGCAGTGCGAAGCGAGACAAACTGGAGACATTGTTGAAGGAGTTTCGAATTGATCACATTCGGGAATCCTATGGGTATTCATTGTCGGGTGGTGAGCGTCGGCGCTGTGAAATCGCAAGAGCCTTGGCGGGCAGTCCAAAGTTCCTATTGCTGGATGAGCCCTTCGCGGGGATTGACNCCATTGCTGTTGGGGATATTCAAGAAATCATTAGAGAACTTAAAAATAAAAACATCGGCATTTTGATCACAGATCATAATGTTCGAGAGACCCTTGGCATTTGTGACTACGGTTACATTTTGAAAGAGGGGCATATCGAGGTTGAAGGCGAGCCCGCTGAAATTGCAAGTTCAGACGTCGCCCGTAAGTTTTACCTCGGCGAGAATTTTCAGCTTTAAAGGAGTCATTAATGGCGATGAATTTAAAAACCTCACTCAAGTTATCGCAGCAGCTGCGAATGACGCCTCAACTGCAACAGGCCATCAAGTTGCTTCAACTTTCCCGTGTCGAACTGGAAAACGAAGTTCGTAAAGAGCTGGTCGAGAACCCAGTTCTTGAAGAGCTTCAGGATACCGCCGAGAACGATCCGGCTCGACAAAGCGATAGCATGGTCGCCGAGGAAATTCGTGACCAGGGACCAGCGGATCAAAAGGATAATGATCCGACGAAGCAAGACGAGTTTGAGTGGGAAAACTACGTTGATACTTCTTATAAACCACCTCAAGGGAACTTGGGTGGCAACGAAGAAATCATGAACTATGAAAACATCATTTCTAATTCTACAAGTCTTTCAGATCATCTTATGTGGCAGGTCGGTTTGTCGGGGTTCAATGATGAGGAAGAAAACTTGATTTCTATTTTGATTAACTACATCGACGACGATGGGTATTTAAAAGTCGATCTTGAGCAAGTGGCTCAAGAAGAGGATGTGGACGCTAAAGAGCTGATTGAAATGGTTCCCTTTCTGCACGAGTTTGATCCAGCCGGTGTTGGTGCAAGGAATCTTCAAGAGTGCTTGTTAATTCAGGCGAAGCATATTGAGGAAGATACCAACGACCTTGTCCACATTATTGATCATCACCTGAAAGACCTTGAGAAAAAGAACTACCGTGGAATCGCTAAGGCCATGGAAATGGAACTGGAAGCTGTGATCGATCTTTGTAAGATCATTTACAATATGGATCCGAAACCAGGACGTGCCTTTGCGACACAGGACACTCACTTTGTCACTCCAGATGTTTACGTCTATAAGGTGGGGGATGAATACGTTGTTTCCCTCAATGAAGACGGGCTTCCACGCTTGCGTATTTCGAACCTCTATAAAAGCCTGCTTCAGCAGCAAAAAGGAATGGAAAAGGGCACGCAGACGAAGGCGAACGCAGAGACTCAGGACTATATCCAGGATAAGTTGAAGTCAGCTGTGTGGTTGATCAAGTCGATTCATCAGCGTCAGCGCACAATATACAAAGTGACCGAAAGTATCGTGAATCATCAACGCGAGTTTTTTGAAAAGGGTGCTGCCTTTATTCGTCCGATGATTTTACGAGATATCGCCAACGATATCGGTATGCATGAATCGACGGTTTCACGTGTGACCACCAACAAGTATGTTCATACCCCGCAGGGAATTTACGAATTAAAGTACTTCTTTAATTCGGGGATTAGTAAAACCGATGGTGACTCGCTGGCTTCGGAATCGGTGAAGTTAAAGATCAAGCAGTTGATCGATGATGAGGATCCGAAAAAGCCTTTGTCCGATCAGAAGATCGTGGACTTGCTAAAGAAAGACGGGNTCAAAATTGCTCGTCGAACGGTGGCAAAGTATCGCGATGTTCTTAAAATTTTGCCGTCATCTAAGCGTAAAAAGTACTTCTAGACCAAGGCGGATTTAATCAATATGGCCTGTTTCGCCCTCCATCTTTGACATGGGGGGTGGTAAATATCCCGCAACATTATTGAAAGGGCCTGTAGAAACAGCCTGTTAAAAGTGTTCTGAATTAAGATTCTTGGGGAGCCCCCCTCGTTTTTGGCGCGATTCTAGCCGAACCTATACATACAAAAACAATCTCAAACTAAATGAAGGTGGTTCGTGTATGCGCCTTATATGTAAGTTTAAAAGTCTCGACTGGTCGCAATCTTTGGTGGAGTACGCCGAGGATCGATTTATGAAGATCGGCAAGTTCGAAATGAAGCCAGTGCGGGTCCATATGACGATTAGCAAGGAAGGTCGTATGCCTTGCACAGAAGTCATTATTCACGGTTCCGATAGCGTGGTTCATGCTAAGGCTAAGTCGGATGACTTCTACGCAAGCGTGGATATGTGCCTTGCCAAGGTGATCGCTCAGATGGCTAAGAAGAAATCAAAAATTCAGCGTCATAAAAACTATCAACAGTCGCATTTGGGGCGGTTGGAGCGCACCAACGACCAACTGGAATATGAGCAACCTGACTCACTGAAAATTGCCAGTTAGAACGCGTTTGGCTATTAACTGAAGTATTTGAAGCCCTGGGCCTAACCCAGGGCTTTTTTGTTTGCCCTCAAGGTGTCGGCTTGTTACACCTTGGCCTTTGAAAAAGGAGCGCAATCACTATGGCTAAGGACTTTCTTTTTACCAGTGAATCCGTCTCGGAAGGGCATCCGGACAAAATCGCCGATCAAATCTCAGACTCTGTTCTGGATGCAATGCTTGCTCAGGACCCTTACAGCCGGGTGGCTTGTGAAACGATGATTTCAACAGGCTTTGTGGTTCTAGCAGGTGAGATCACCTCAAAAGCGCAAGTCGATTTTCAGGACATCGTCAGATCGACTATCCGTGACATTGGTTATGACAGCTCGGATAAAGGCTTTGATGCGACGACTTGTGCCGTCATGGTTGGCTTGGATAAGCAAAGCCCTGATATTGCGATGGGTGTGGATAGCGACAAGGGCCTTCATAAAGAGCAAGGTGCTGGTGATCAGGGGCTGATGTTTGGTTATGCGGTCAACGAGACTCCAGAGCTGATGCCTTTGTCTGTTTCATTGTCTCACAAAATGGTTCGTGAATTAGCTAGCCTTCGTAAAGCGGGTGGAGCTGGAAGCTTTTTGCGTCCAGACTCAAAGTCTCAGGTCACTGTGGCTTACGAAAACGGTAAAGCAAAGGCGATCGATGCTTTGGTTCTTTCGACTCAGCACGATGACGAAGTGACTCAAGAGCAGGTTCGCGAGTACGTGAATGATGAACTTATCAAACGAGTTATCCCCAAAGAATGGATGCACGCTGGAACTAAAGTCCACATCAACCCAACAGGTCGCTTTGTGATCGGTGGGCCAATGGGCGATTGTGGTCTTACGGGTCGTAAGATTATCGTCGACACTTACGGTGGNCATGGNGCACACGGTGGTGGTGCATTTTCAGGAAAAGATCCAACAAAAGTGGATCGTTCGGCCGCTTACGCTTCGCGCCATATTGCGAAGAATATCGTGGGCGCTGGCTTGGCTGAGAAGTGTTTGGTTCAGGTGGCTTACGCCATTGGTGTTGCCGAGCCCGTCAGTCTAATGATTGAAGATTATGGAACAAGTAAAGTTGGATCAGAGGTTCTGACCAANGCTGTCCGTGAGCTTTGGAGTCTGACTCCGAATGCGATTATCGAGCAGTTTGACCTTCAAAAGCCTCGCTATAAAGCCACAGCAGCTTATGGTCACTTCGGCCGAGAAGAGCCTGAATTTACTTGGGAAAAGCTAGATAAGGTCGATGCCTTGAAGGATGTCACTGCGACTTTGTCTAAAGCGTAGGTTGACCGACTTAGCCTTACCTTCGAAAAAGCACCTGTTGTGATGGCAGGTGCTTTTTTTATGTCAAAACCACCGGGCAAATTTGTGCCTTCGCTCACCTTATATTGCCATAGGTTGCAATGTGAGCTATCCCTTAAAGCCAATCAAGTGAGGACTGGGGTCATTCGTGTCCAAAAAAGTGGCAACAACGGTGTACATAACAGAAGAACAGCAGCAGCTTTTGAAAAGCCTGAATGAGCGATCAAAAATCCCTGTGGCTGAGTTTATCCGTCAAGGGATAGATCTGGTTATCAACCGCTACGCCGAATGGTTACCAGGTCAGCTTGAGCTTGGCCCTTTACCATCGGGCGAATTGCCCCCTGTCGAAGTCGATAGGACGTCGACGAATGAAAGTCAGCAAAATCAATGAATCCATCGCATATTCGAAACTTCTCGATCATCGCTCATATTGATCACGGTAAATCTACGTTGGCCGACGGCTTGATGTCAGTGTCTGGCGCTCTCTCAGANCGTGAGGGTAAGCAACAGTTTCTAGACAATATGGACATCGAACGCGAACGGGGAATTACGATCAAGGCTCAGACGGTAAGGCTTGATTACAAGGCGGATAACGGCGAGNTGTATCAGCTCAACCTGATTGATACTCCGGGGCACGTTGACTTTAACTACGAAGTATCTAGGTCCTTGGCTGCTTGTGAAGGGGCTATACTTGTTGTGGATGCCGCTCAGGGTGTGGAAGCACAGACCTTGGCCAACGTGTATCTCGCCTTAGACAGCGATCTAGAGATCATCCCAGTTCTTAATAAGATTGATCTTCCTGCTGCTGACCCAGAAGCGGTGAAGGCGCAGATCGAGGATACGATTGGGTTGGATGCAAGTGAAGCGATCCACGCCAGTGCGAAGAACAAGATTGGTATCCGTGAAATCCTGGAAGCTGTTATCGCAAAGGTGCCAGCTCCGGTGGCGGACCGAGAGGTTCCGCTTCGTGGTCTGATCTTTGATTCTTGGTTTGATTCCTATCAGGGCGTTGTTGTCCTATGTCGAATTGTCGACGGTCGAATTAAAAAAGGGGACCGAATCCGCTTTATGAACTCGGCTAAGGATTATGAAGTATTGAAGTTAGGTGTCTATGCGCCCTTTCCTCGTGACTTGAAAGAGCTTGAAGCTGGCGAAGTGGGATTTATCGTTTGCGGGATCAAAGATATTCGTGACGTGATGGTCGGCGACACTGTGACTTGGGCAAAAAAAGGGGCTGAAAAGCCTTTGGCTGGGTTCAAAAAGGTAAAGCCAATGGTCTTTGCCGGGATCTTTCCGGTTGTGTCCACCGATTACGAAAGACTGAAGGAAGCTCTTGAAAAGTTGGCCCTGAATGATTCAAGTCTTGAGTACGAGCCCGAAAACTCGACAGCTCTTGGTTTCGGAATGCGCTGTGGTTTCTTGGGGCTTTTGCACATGGAAATTGTGCAAGAACGTCTAGAGCGAGAGTTCAATCTAGATCTCATCACGACAGCGCCGTCTGTTGTGTATCATGTGACGACCACGGACGGGAAAACTCACCATATTGAAAACCCGTCGAAAATGCCTGATCGTGGCAGCATCGAAGTTGTTGAAGAGCCCATCGTTAAATTGACCGTTCACACTCCAAGTGAGTACATCGGTGGGATTTTTAAATTGTGTGAAGATAAGCGTGGTCGGCAGATTAAGATGGACTACGTCACCGAAACCAAGGTGATGATCGAGTATTATTTGCCCCTCAGCGAGATGGTGATGGATTTTTACGATCGCCTGAAATCATTGACCAAAGGCTATGCCTCGATGGAGTACGAGCTTCATGGGTATGAGGAAGCTGAACTGCGCAAAATGGATATTCTGCTGAATGGCGACCCTGTTGATGCTCTTTCTGTGATTGTTCACGAGTCCAAGGCTCACTATAAGGGTCGACAGCTGACTGAAAAACTGAAAGAATTGATTCCTAGGCAGCAATTTAAGATCGCTATTCAAGCCGCAGTTGGAGCTAAAATTGTTGCCCGAGAAACGCTGGGCGCTCTTCGTAAGGATGTGACCGCTAAATGTTATGGTGGTGATATTACGCGGAAGCGAAAGCTTCTTGAAAAGCAGAAGGAAGGTAAGAAGCGAATGAAGCAGATTGGATCTGTGGATGTTCCGCAAGAGGCCTTCCTGGCGATCCTGAAAGTGGAGGACTAGATGGGCATCACGTCGAAAAAATTCTGGACAGAAGGACCGGGCTCGTTTGCCGTTGCGATTTTTGTTGCTCTTGTCATCCGGTGGGCGTTCTTAGAAGCCTATGTGATTCCTTCTGGGTCGATGCTGCCATCGCTATTGATCAACGATCATATCTTCGTCAATAAGCTTGTTTATGGGATTCGGTTTCCCTTCAGCGAGACTTGGGTCGCCCGATTCAACGAACCTCAGCGCGGTGAAACCATCGTCTTTAAGTACCCTGAAAATCCCAGCATTTTTTATATTAAGCGTGTGGTTGGTGTTCCTGGTGACCGTGTTTTTTACGAAGGCGGCAACCTGTATATCAATGACGAGCTGGTGGAAAAAGTTCCTCCGGGGAAAGAACTTGCCGCTGAATTTGAGTGGTTGCGAAATCAGGACTTCAGTAACGAAGGACGAACAGGGAAAAGTAACTACGTTCAGTGGGAAGAGCGTTTGGGTGAACATCCCCATAGCATTTTACTTCGAAAAGGCCAGCGCGTAAGCCCGCCGTTTGGGCCCGTGACGGTTCCGAAAGACAGCTATTTTGTCATGGGTGATAACCGTGATAATTCGCGAGATAGCCGATTGTGGTCACCAAGTAAGACCTTTGTTCCCAGAGAGCTCTTGGTCGGGCGGGCCGCCTTTGTTTGGTTGAGCTGCGAAGAAAAATTGTCGAAGGATATATTTGTGCTAAGCGCGCTTTGTAATCCGCTGACAGTCCGCTGGAAGCGATTCTTCCACTCTGTTCATTAGGGCCTTATTCTTTCAAGGTGAGGTCTGAGTGAATCTAAAAACGAAGCGCTTGATTCGAAGCCTTGCTCAGTTTGTTTTAGCGATCAGTTCCTTGTTGTTCTTTCGATGGATGGTGTTCGAGCCTTTTGTGATTCCATCTGGAAGCATGATTCCGAGTCTTCTTGTTCGGGATCATATCGTCGTGAAGAAATATGTTTACGGTTTGAGGCTGCCCTTTACCCAGAAGTGGCTTGTGCGCTGGGGACAGGTTCAGCGTGGGGACATTATCGTTTTTCGGTATCCGCCCCAGCCAGATATATTTTATGTGAAACGGGCGGTGGCGATCGGTGGAGATAGGGTCGAGCTGGATAGGCATGGGCAACTATTCGTCAATGGCGATCCGGTAGATCGACAGCAACTGGTTGGATCGCCACTGATTCGGCCGGCGGATGCGGAGCTAGGAAACTTCGAAGAGCCACGGTTTTATCGGGAAGACAGCGGCGGAAGATCTAGAACCATTATGCTTCGCCCGAATGCTCGATCCAGCTTTGGGCCATTTAAAGTACCCAAAGGGCATGTGTTTGTATTGGGTGACAACCGGGATAACTCACGAGACTCGCGGTTCTGGGGGACTTTGGATGAAAACCTTCTGATTGGCGAGGCTTCGATGATTTGGCTAAGCTGTTATCAGACCTTGAAGTCGGCTCCATTTGTTTGTGATCCAAGTCAATTGCGTTGGGACAGAATGTTTAAGCCTGTTCAATAAAGGATAGTTGGGACTCCCGAGTCAAAGCCTTCAAAACCGGCGAAAACACGTGACTTTGGGGGCCGGGCACACAATAATTCGTACTCATGAACCAAGACCTGGGATCATTGATTACCCTTAAATCTATCGGATTATCTGCGATCCAAGACCTGTTGTCGCAAGCCCACGCGATTAAAGCGCACTTTAAAGAAAAAGGTGAAGTTCAAAGCCTATACGAAGGGCTTTCAGTTCCCAAAGTGGCTGCCCTTTGCTTTTTTGAGGCCAGTACTCGAACTCGCTTTAGCTTTGAGGCCGCTGCGTTTCGATTGGGACTTCAGACAATGACTTTGTCGGACGTCGCGTCGAGTTCTCAGTCCAAAGGGGAGACCTATTCGGATACTCTATCGACGATTGCGGCGATGCAGCCTGATGTGATTGTTTGTCGCTCAACGGATGAAGTGGATATGGCCAAGCACTCCGAGCGCTTAGGCTGTCCTTTTGTCAACGCCGGCCGAGGGCAGTTTGAGCATCCCACTCAGGCGCTGCTTGATATGATGACCATCCAAGAGTCCTTTTCGCAAACGGCTGGCTTGAAGTTTGTTTTTGTCGGGGATGTCGCTCATTCTCGGGTCGCAGCTTCGAATCTATTTTTGCTACAGTCTATGGGGGTCGAGGTTGCCATCTGTGCACCTCGTGGTTTTTTGCCTGCCGGCGAAGCCTGGAGCCAGTTGAAAAAGTTTGAAACCGTTCATGAGGCGGCAGACTGGGCGGATGTTGTTATGGCTTTGAGAATTCAGCTTGAGCGAGGTGCGGATCCGATGACAGCCGATGAACTGTCGAAGTTTCAAATCGGACCCGAAGCCTTGAGCCGATTGTCGGCAGGGGCCATTATAATGCATCCCGGCCCGTTTAATCGCGGTGTTGAAATTACAGATGAGGTTTTAGAAGATTCTCGCTGTCGGATTTGGACTCAAAAAGAAAATGGTCTTTATTTGCGTATTGCTGTTCTGGCGCGCAGTTTGGGGCTTAAGTGGAAAGGGCAGTGATGTCTCGCGGATACTTGGTAATTAAAGACGGCCCTGTTTTTGAGGGGCTGTGGCTGNGGGGGCAAGCTCGTGCCGGCGAGGNGGTGTTTAATACCTCTCACCAGGGTTACGAAGAAATTGCTACGGACCCTTCCTACTTTGGCCAAATCATGACGATGACTTCGTCGCAACAAGGTAATTACGGCGTGTCGGACCAGGTTTGGGAGTCATCTCAACTTCATATCCAGGGGTTTCTTACTTTAGATATGCAGCGGAGCCAGCGAGACAGTAGCTGGTTGAAGCGATTAACCGAAGCTGGTGTTCCTGTAATGACAGAGGTCGACACTCGGAGACTGGTTTTGTACCTCCGCGAGCAAGGAACTTCGCTTGGAGCCTTGTTGCCGGCGGACTCGGAAGAGATAGCTAAGTCTGAGGCTAAAAAGTTATTCGCCGAGTTCGAAGATATCGAGCCGGACTGGGTTCATCGAGTGAGCCGCAAGCAGAAGTCGGTCGTTGCTGGGGATGACCCAGAAGGCCCACGTGTCGCTGTTTTAGACTTTGGCTCGAAGGAAAATATCTTACGCGAGTTAAAAAAACGTTGCCGAGAACTGGTGATTTTCCCATCACGATCGTCGGCCGATGATATATTAGCTGAAAAGCCGGATCGCGTGATGTTGACCAACGGCCCCGGGGATCCTTCGAAGGTTGAAGTGGCGCCTGACACCGTTAAAGCATTGATTGGAAAAGTGCCTATTTTTGGAATTTGTATGGGGCACCAAATTTTAGCCCTGGCCTGTGGGGCAAAGACGAAGCCTTTAAAATATGGGCACCGTGGAAGTAATCATCCCATTAAAGACGAGATTCTTGATCGGGTCTATATGACCAGTCAGAATCATGGCTACGTCGTTGACCGAGATAGTATTCCTGAGGGGATAAAAGTCACACACGTCAATCTAAATGATTCGAGTGTCGCTGGGTTCTACGATGCCAATCGTCGTCTTTTAAGTGTACAGTATCACCCTGAAAGTCATCCTGGACCGCATGAGGCGGAAGGATTGTTTGATTATTTTATTGAGCGTTTGTGATGATCTACGACCCTTATCTTGAAAAGCTAATGAGTTTTTATAGCTCGGAATTCTTCGCCGAAGAGATCGAGCATGCTCGTGCGATGTTTTTTAACAAAGCCGGAGTGATGGATGAAGAGTCACCCGATTTTGAAATGAAGATGATGCAGTTTGTGGACTGGTATTGCTTGACCCGTCCATTGAATATCTCGGCAAAGCGGCCCATTGAGGCTTGCTTTGATGAACCTAAATTTTCCATGTCAGAGGAAGAAAAGCCCTATTTTGTAAGTCTGTTGAACCATAGACATAGTTTGTTTGAGTTTTTAAAGTTTTCGGGTAAGGACCTGACTATTCGTGATTTGTTTTCGCAGTATAAACTGACGATCAAAGACTCGCCGATCACCATCGGTTTCGAGAAAAACGAAATTTTTGAAGGTCGATTAATCCCATACAAAGATAGTTTTATCTTTTCACGTGCCTTTTGTTTTCATCCGCCGCAGGCGAAGAAGTTTATTCTTAAAGAGGTGAAAATGGCCCGTAAGCTTCCAGCTATGGAGCAAGCGGAAACCCGTGAAAGTTTGATTTTAACTTTGTATCGGATGCGTGCTCGATTCGATCAATACAAACATGTCGATGCGACAAGGATTTACTCCAATGACAGTGGAATTCAATAATATCAAAAAAATTCTGATTCTAGGCAGTGGCCCCATCGTCATTGGTCAAGCTTGTGAGTTTGATTACTCTGGGACGCAAGCTTGTAAAAGCCTAATGGAACTGGGGTATGAAGTTATTCTGATCAACTCGAATCCTGCGACCATCATGACCGACCCCGAGTTGGCGACCCGGGTGTATATCGAACCTTTGCAGGTTCCCTTTGTTGAAAAGATCATCGAAGCTGAAAAGCCGGACGCCATTTTACCCACACTCGGGGGGCAGACCGCGTTGAACCTAGCTCTTGAGCTGAATGAAAAAGGGGTCTTGGCAAAGCACCGTGTGGCTTTGCTGGGGGCCGATCCTCAAGTCATTCAGAGGTGTGAAGACCGAGAAGAGTTTCGCGCTATCCTTGACGAGATTGGAGCAAAGTATCCGAAAAGCGATATGGTGCGGTCTTATGAGGCTGGCATGGAAGCGGCGGAAAAGTTTGGGTTCCCCATCATCCTGCGACCCAATTATACCCTGGGCGGGGGAGGCGGTGGGATCGCCTATAGCTTAGAGGAGTATCAAGAAAAGCTTGCGCAAGCCTTACACGAAAGCCCAACGACTGAGGTTCTTGTTGAAGAAAGCATTCTAGGGTGGAAAGAATTCGAACTCGAGATCATGCGGGATATTGCTGGGACCTTTGTGATTGTTTGCAGTATTGAAAACTTCGATGCCTGCGGAGTCCATACTGGTGACAGTATCACAGTGGCGCCTCAGCAAACACTGACAGACCGTCAGTACCAAGATATGCGGGACGAAGCCCTGAAGATTACCGAGAAGGTGGGCATTGCTACGGGTGGTGCGAATATTCAGTTTGCGGTTGATCCAGTATCAGGTCAGCGCGTCGTTATTGAGATGAACCCACGGGTTTCACGATCATCGGCTTTGGCAAGTAAGGCGACGGGTTTTCCGATTGCAAAAATAGCTGCCATGGTTGCTGTGGGGCAGCGCTTAGACGAGATCACGAATGATATTACTAAGACGACACCCTGCTGCTACGAGCCGGCTTTGGATTATGTTGTCACTAAAATCCCGCGTTTTGCCTTCGAAAAGTTCACAGGATCTAAGGACTTGCTGAGTACGCAAATGAAGTCTGTCGGAGAGGTGATGGCGATCGGTCGGACATTCAAAGAGTCCTTGCAGAAGGCTGTACTTTCGATGGAATCTGATCCGAAAGGGGCTGTGGAAGTTCGGCTTGATGAAAAAATGCTAACCTATCCAAACTCGAAGCGGTTGTTCCATATCTATCAAGCGTTTCGTGATGGTCTGTCGGTCGAGGATATTCACGCGAAGACGGCGATTACACCTTGGTTTCTTGAGCAGCTTGAAGAAATTGTTCAGTACGAGGCCGAACTGAAAAAGGTTTCGGACTTGTCGAAAGATGTCCTGCTTCGAGCAAAGAGACTTGGCTACTCGGATGCTGCGATTGGGTTTCATACCGGACGAACGCAAAATGCTGTTAAAGACTTGCGGGACCAATATGGAATTCGACCGTGCTTTTTTCAGGTAGACACCTGCGCTGGTGAGTTCGCGTCGGAAACACCATACTATTATTCGACCTATTGGAGTCAGCCGGAGCCGACTGAGAAGAAGGGTAAATCGGTTGTCTTACTAGGGAGTGGTCCAAACCGAATTGGTCAGGGCATTGAATTTGACTATAGTTGTGTTCGAACGGTCAAAGGCTTTCAGAAGCAAGGCTATCGTTCGGTGATGATTAACTCTAACCCAGAAACGGTGTCGACGGATTACGATACTTCAGATGAGCTTTATTTTGAGCCCCTGACTTCCGAGCACATTCGTGAGGTCTTAGAACGAATTCAGCCAGAAGGCTTTGTGGCTCAAGTCGGTGGTCAGACGCCGATTTCGGTCGCTTCGGACCTGGAGTTAGCGGGGTTTCGAATTTTAGGAACAAGCATGGATTCGATCGATCTAGCTGAAGATCGAGCCAAGTTTGCTGAGGTTTGTCGTTCGATGGATTTTAAAATTCCTGAGTCGGGGATGGCCAAAGATGTCGAGCACGCTCTTGAGATCGCCGAACGAATTGGTTTTCCTATTGTGTGTCGGCCAAGCTATGTCCTTGGTGGGCGCCGGATGGAAGTGGTCGAAGATAACGACGATTTGAAATCCTATTTTGATCGACATGGGGCCTATATTACTGCGACGAACCCTTGTTTGATGGATCAGTTTTTGGACCGAGCCTTGGAAGTGGATGTTGATTTGGTCCGCGGGGTGGACTGGTCCATTGTCGGCGGAATTGTCGAGCATATTGAAGCAGCTGGGGTTCACAGCGGTGACAGTATGGGGGTTATCCCTCCGCAACGGCTTCGACAAGAGACCTCAGAAAAAATCGAANAGCTGAGTCATCAATTGGCCGAAAAACTGGGGATTGTTGGTTTTCTAAATTTACAGTTAGCTGTTAAGAGCGATCAGATTTATATGCTCGAGGCCAATCCAAGAAGCTCGCGTTCGCTTCCATTTATCGCTAAGGCAACAGGGATCCCGATGGTGGACCTGGCTGTGTTGGCTATGCTTGGGGTAAAGAAGGATCAGATTAACCTTCAAGACTTCAGATGGCGAGATCTACCGAAGGTGAGTGTGAAAGGGGTTGTCTTCCCGTTTAAGAAGTTCCCAGAGGCGGATTCGATTCTTGGTCCTGAGATGAAGTCTACAGGTGAAAGCATGGGCCGAGGCGATGACTATGCCGAAGCTTTATTGAAGGCTTTCCTATCGAGCCATGTGAAGCTTCCGAAATCGGGCGAAGTGTTTATGTCTCTTCGCGATAAGGATAAGGATCACTTACTGCCTTTGGCAAAAGAACTGATCGAGCTTGGATATACTTTGTCGGCGACGGCTGGAACGGCAGATTATTTAGATTCTCATGGATTGACAGTGAAGCGCGTCAATAAGGTTCACGAAGGGCGTCCTCATTGTGTAGACCGTATCCGGTCTGGAAATGTCAGTCTTGTTATTAATACGACGTCCGGGCGTGAAGCGATTGAAGCGAGTTTTGGAATACNTCGCAGCTGCGTGGATTATTCAATTCCTTGCCTAACTGAAAGCGATGCCGCAAAATCTTTCTTGATGGCATTGAATCGAACTCGAAAGGATGAGCACCGGGTTTCACCAATGCCGATGACCACATCTATTCAGCTGAGGTAAATTTGGCGGTTGTTTCCGTAAGGGACTTAAAGAAGTCCTACCGTAAGGGTTTTATTCCAAAAAGAACACAGGTCTTAACGGGCCTGAATTTTGATATTCAACCCGGTGTCGTGACTGGGTTTTTGGGCGGTAACGGGGCCGGTAAAACGACCACCATGAAGTGTTTGCTTGGGTTGGTCTTTCCCGATAGTGGTGAGCTCACCTATTTTGGCCAGCCTGGTTTAACTGAAGCCGCAAAGCAAAAGATTGGCTTTTTACCAGAGCGCCCTTATTTCTACGAACATTTAACCGGAATCGAGTTTCTTCGTTTTTATGGGCAACTTTCCATTAAAATGAGTTCGGCCCAGATTAAGCAGCGCTCTGAGGACTTGCTTAAGCGGGTGGACCTTTGGCACGCCAAAGATCGTCTACTTCGTGAATACTCGAAGGGGATGCTTCAGAAGGTGGGGCTTGCTCAGGCGCTGATTCACCGTCCAGAACTGGTTATTTTAGATGAACCTACCAGTGGTCTTGATCCTGATGGTCGATACTATTTGAGCGAACTTATTCGAGAGACCGCTTCAGAGGGAACCGCCGTGTTTCTAAGTAGCCACCAGCTGAACGATGCCGAGCGCATTTGCGAGCAGTTGGTCATCCTTCGTGAGGGAAGACTTGTTTTTAACGGGGACGCAAGTGGGTTTCTTGATCAAATGGGTGTTCATCATGAGCTTGTTTTATCCAAAGGCGGCGAGCGCACGGTTTGTCGTATCGATGACTCTAGTGAGATTCAGAAGCGTTTAAAACAGGTCATGGATGAGGGATATGAGGTCCTCGAGTTGAACCGTCAGCGGGTCAGCCTAGAAGAAGCTTTTGTTCGTGTCGGTCTGAGGGGAGAACAGAATGTTTAAGCCGATATGGAGTATCGCTGCTAATACATTTCGTGAAATCATCCGTGACCGGATTCTTTACGGAATCGGCGTCTTTGCTTTGCTATTGATGGGTGTCAGTGTTGCCTTAGGGAGCTTGAGCTTCGCTGAGCAATCTCGAATAGCTGCTAATTTTGCCATTACTGGGGTTCACCTGAGTGTTGCTGTTCTGTCGATCTTTGTCGGAAGTACCCTTGTGACCAAAGAACTGGAAAAAAAGACGATTATGACCCTATTGGCCAGACCCATTTCCAGGTGGCAGTTTCTGTTGGGAAAGGCGTTGGGCTTAACCATGATAAATGTTGTGGTCGTTTTTGCCTTGAGTCTGGTCAGTCTTTTGGTTTTTGTTGGGCTTGGAGTAGATCCAAGCGCTCGTTTCTTAGTGAGCTTGTATGGTGTGTTGCTTGAAGGCGTCGTACTTATGGGCCTGGCTTTGTTTTTCAGTGGATTTGCGACGCCAATTGTTGTTTCAAGCTGTTGTGTGGGCTTGTATTTAGTCGGCCATTGGTTAGATAGCTTGTCCTATTTTTTCGATAAGCAGTCCGGTGAGTTGATTTACTATGTAACGACTGGGATGACCTATGTTTTGCCAAACCTCGAGCGATTTAATTGGCGGACTTTGGCCATTTACCCGGACCCGATCCCTTGGAAGTCGGTTTACGCTTCGACGTTCTACGGTTTAACGTGGTTCTTCTTTCTTGTTTTTGCGACCTACCTTGTCATCAGAAGGAAAGATCTTGGCTGAGTTACCGGTAGCCCTGCAAGGGGGGCTGATCTTTGTTTTTGGTTGCTTGTTCGGAAGTTTTGGTAATGTCGTTATCTACAGGCTTCCGAAGGGGCAGAATATCGCATGGCCTGGCAGCCATTGCCAGTCCTGTCAGGCCGCAGTTCGCTGGTATGATAATATCCCGATTCTGTCTTGGATTTTGCTACGAGGAAAGTGTCGTCAGTGTCAGGCGCCCTTCTCAATCCGTTATCCCATCGTCGAGGGGCTAATGGGGTTGTTGTTTTTGGCTAGCTTTCTGAAGTTCGGGTTGAGCTGGTTTTTGCTTGAAGTTTTAATCTTCACGTTTTGCGCTGTCGTGGCTAGCTTTATCGATTTAGACCATATGATTCTTCCGAATCAGCTGACTCTGTCGGGGATTGTGATTGGTTTAATTGGCGCTTTTCTGAACCCGGAGCGAGAGTTCTTGCCAGCCTTCTTGGGTGTTTTGGTTGGTGGCGGGTTCTTATGGGCTATTGCCTACTTTTATTTTGCGATACGCAAACAAGAGGGTATGGGTGGAGGCGATATCAAATTGATCGCCTGGATTGGCGCCTTGTTGGGATGGTCTGCGATACCATTTGTCATTTTGGCTTCCAGTTTGTTCGGAAGCCTGATTGGTCTGAGTATCGTCGTTAAAAGCAAAGGCGATATGAAAAGCGTCATTCCTTTTGGTCCTTACTTGGTTTTAGGGGCATTCTTGTACCTCTTTTTTGGGGTCGAGATTTCGGAATGGTACTTGGACTTGTTTATCCCAGGCTTATCAGACAGTTAGATCAGAGCTATTGCCGGTGGCTGTCATATTCTGGACCTTTATCTAGTTCTTCTTAGGTAATCCTGTGACAAGGTCTAGGCTTTGTCGGAATGTCTCTGCCAAGGTCGTGAAAATTGACATTTCCTGTCAGCTTCTATTTAATTTTAGATGGACTTGAGTCTAATACAGCGCGCGAAATTACAACATTAAGTCCAGGGGATTCATGCTTTTCGGTTCGAAGAAACTTTTAGGTATCGATATTGGTACAAGCTCAGTCAAAGTGGCTGAGATCGATGTGTCACGAAAAGGCATGACCCTACAAAGGTTTGAGGTCTTTCCAACGCCAACGGCAGCTGTCGCTTCGGGTGAGATTGTTGAATCCCATCTTATCGCTGAAGTCATTGCTGATGTGGTTGGGAACCTAAAAATCAAGCGAAAGCAAGTCGCTGCGGGGCTTTGGGGTTCTGCAGTTATCGTCAAACGGATAACGATTCCGAAAATGGACAAATCCCTGGTTGCTGAACAAATTCGGTGGGAAGCGGAGCAATACATCCCCTTCGACCTTAATGAAGTGAACTTGGATTACCATGTGATCAATGAAGGGCGTAAGGACTCCGATTCGATGGATATTTTGCTGGTAGCTGCCCAGCACGAGCAAATTTTCAAATTTATCGAAATCGTGGAAGCCGCCGGATTGAATTGTTCTTTGCTAGATGTGTCCGGTTTTGCGCTAGCGAACACGTTCTTTCATAACTATGGAGCGATGGAAGGGCAGGTGATCGCTCTTTTGAATGTTGGTGCTAACTACACCAATTGTGCCATTGTCGAAAATGGGGAAGTGATATTTTGCCGTGATATCCCTGTTGGCGGTGCTATTTATACAAGTGATATTCAAAAAGCTTTAGGTGTCAGTTTTGCTGAAGCCGAAGTGCATAAACTCAGCTTCTCAAGAGGGGAGCCGGCTCCTGAAGATGTTGCCAGCGTGATCTCGTCAAGCCACGAAGTAGTCTGTGACGAAATCCTTGGAAGCTTTGAGTTCTTTTCAAACACGACTCAAGGGGCTTCTATTTCGCAGGTTTATGTTTCGGGCGGAGGGTCGTTGACCCCGGGGCTGGTCGAGACCCTATCGAAAAGCTTGCAACTGCCTATCGAACAAATGAACCCCTTTTTCCGCGTGACTCCGTCAAAGGGTGTCACGCAAGAAAAAATGAAAATGACCCAAGTCTTCGCCAGCGTCGTGGTGGGTTTAGCCTCGCGCAAGGTGGGTGACTGATGATTAAGGTCAACCTACTTAAAACGAAAGTCTCTGGTGGTGTCGCCGACATGACGTCGACAGCGACGATCGGGACAGCTTCGGTCAGTGTTGGGGTCGAGAACCTCAGCCCTGTCGAAGTCATACTTAAGATTGCTTTGATGATCGTCTTTGCCTACGGACTTTCATATTACGAAACAGACAATATTGAAACCTTACAGGGCCAGCTGAAAAAAGAGAAGTCCGCCACTTCGGAAACTCAGAAGCAGTTGACCGAACTTCGAGCTCAGGCTGGTCGAGCTGAACAGGTGAAGGGGCAAATTGATCAGCTACAGGAAAAGTTGGATATTCTCACTGGGTTATCTCGCAAGCGACTTCGGGAATTAAAAGCGCTTGATAGTCTTCAAAACTTTCTCCCTAATGGT
>NYZX01000095.1 GCA_002686065.1 Pseudobdellovibrionaceae bacterium
GGAATTTCGATCGAGTTAAAAATATGAAGCACAGCGACTGTGATAATGGTCGCAATGTAGAACCATAAGGCGACATACATGTGTTTTTCGCGGCGAATTTTTAGCGTCATAAAATAGTTCACAGCAAAAATCACCCATACTACGGCGATGGCAATATCCAGAGGCCACTCTAGTTCGGCGTACTCTTTTGCTTGTGAAAATCCTAGGGGGAGTGTGATCGCAGCAGCGACGATGATGGTTTGCCATCCCCAGAAGTGGATTCGACTTAAGGTGTCCGAGAACAGTCGGACTTTGCACAGACGTTGGGTTGAATGGTAGATCCCTGCGAAAATGGCATTTCCGGCAAAAGCAAAAATAGCCGCATTTGTATGCAGCGGGCGCAGCCGCCCGAAAGTCAGCCATTCAAGGTTGAAATTGAATTTCCAGAAGGCCATCTGAAGTGCTACCAAAAGGCCCGCTGAAAAGGCAATGACACCCCAGAATACGGTGGCCCAAAGGAAAGACTTTACGATCTGGTCATCGTAGGTGTTTTGCTTATGCATTTTTGTGCTCCTGAGAATCTGTCGTTTCTTCGTCGTCTAATAAAGGATTAAAGGCCGGAGTTTCAAGATCGTCGAATTGACGTCCTTTGACGGCGGCCATAAAAAACAAAACAAACAGTGCAACAAGTAGGGTTGTCACGGGGATTGTTAAAACAAGAATGTTCATGCAGATTTCCCTTGTCTATGAACTTGGTAAAAGGTCATTCCGACCAGGCTTAAAGAACTTAACGGCATCAAGACAACAGCGNCAAGTGGGTTGATCCAACCNAACAAGGCNAATGCTCCAAACGTCAGNTTGTATGCAAATGAAGCGTAGATATTATTGAANACGATCTTGCGGCAGGTCTTTGACCAGTCTAAGGCNGCGAGCAAGGTCAGTGGATTCGGGCTCATTAGGTGNGCCTGCGAAGTTTGAAAGGTTAGTTCGGCNGAGGTTTTTGCCGACAGNCTTGTGTCCGCCTGTTTCATGGCAAGCGAGTCGTTAATCCCGTCGCCGACATAAAGAGTTTTTCCTGTGGCGCAAATCATNTTTACGTGATGGGCTTTTTGTTCTGGGCTGAGGTCACCCACTGCATTTGCGTGTAAAATCCCAACCTGATCAGCCAGACTATGAGTGATCCTGGTTCGGTCACCGGATAACAAGAAAATGTTTTTACCCTTCTTTTTTAATTCAGCAACAAGCTGATTGGCATCTTCGTGGGCTTGATCTGACAATACAGCTTTTANCAGGCAAACTCCGTTTCTAAACAGTCCAATTTCAAGTGATGTTTGATNNAGNGTTCGNTTTAAGGTGTAAAGATCGNNNTTNTGCNGCGCTTTGACTCCGANCCCTGGNTGTTCGGTGACTTCTANGGNNAAGGGTTGAGCNTCNGGTAGGGCGCGAAGCAGNGCTTTNGCAATGGGGTGCTCGCTATATTGCTCGAGGCTGGCGATGAGGTTTTTGATGTCTTGATCNGGNGGNCTGGGAAGCCATTCGATCACNTCCAGTTGGCCTTTGGTTAATGTGCCGGTTTTNTCAAAGACGATGTTTTCGCACTGACTGGCCGTTTCTAGAAACGAAGGGTTTTTAACAAGGATCGACTTTTCAACAAGGGCACGTAGGCACAGTCGGTGGGCCAATGGAGCTGCTATGGCCAGGGCGCAGGGGCAAGCAACGACAAGAAGGGCAAGTAGCCGAGCCCAGGTTTCAGTCCAAGGTTGTGATAGATGAAATNCAAGATAGATGAGGGCNGCAGACAAGATCGCCAATGTTAATAGGTTTGCCCCTTTGTCGGTAAAGCTAGTTAGGTGACTATTGCCCGAGAAATGTTTATTTACTTTATCGACGAGACGAGCGGCTCGACTTTCATTGGCTGAACCAAGGGACTTTATCTGGATCGATGAGCCAACGGCTCGTGTTCCGGCAAAAACAGAGTCAAATTTTTTTACGAGCACAGGAAGGCTTTCCCCGGTAATAAAGGACTGATCGACTTCGGCCTGTGTTGTCAGTAGTAGGCCGTCACAGGGTACAAACTGCCCATCGGGAATCGTGACAAGGTCGCCCTGCCTTAGTTGAGTGGGTTTGAGCTCCATCTGTGCGTGATGGCGGGTGACCNTAAAGGTGTGCTCTTGATTGAAAACATCNGTCAAGNNAATGGGACGGACGAACTTGCTTTGCCACGACGATATTAANTNGCGTGACCCTAGAAGGAANAANGCAAACATGGCGATGGAATCGAAGTAGATATCAGGCTGTCCCTTAAAGTAATTGAGGTAGCTCATTAAGCCGCCNCCNAGNACGGCTAGGGCAATGGGTGTGTCTACGGAAGCTTTTTTTGCNTTTAGGTTATGCCAAGCACTTTTTAGAAAAGGCAAGCAGACATAGGCTAGCACGGGAGCAAAAAGAAAGGCGTTAAGTCCATTTAGCAAAGGTCCGACTTCAGTGTTCTCGGCACCCGAGTAAAGGGCCGCTGAGCTCAGCATAATATTTCCGGCAAGAGCTCCCGCGATTCCCAGGCGTAGGACTTCAGAGTTGAGCGGTTTTTTTGTATTTGTAGCTGGTTTTGAGTCGATCCTGGCCTGGAANCCNAGTGACGATATCGATCGGACAAGTTGGTGTTCGTCAAAACCCTTTGGTGCGATGGCCGTTAGCCGCTTTTGACTTAAGTCGATATCGACGGCATCAAGGTCTTTATAGTTATGTGCCGCCTTTCTGATCTTTGTCAGGCAGCCGGCGCACTTCATGCCGTCGATATGTAAGTGGACTTTTCGGGTGTCCAAAGCGGGGGCTTTCACTGTAACGCCTATTTACTTTTCTTTCGTGTTTTGCAATAGATAATNATCGCTGGTGGGACAGTTACTCCAAGGCCAACAAGTAAGCATACGGGGCACATTTCAGGTTCCTTTCGATGGTGATGCTACTGTTTTAGCTCAGAGGGGAACAAGGGACGATGTCGTAGAGCATAGAAAAGGCTGATATTTATCAGTTTTTTGCATCAACCTGGGAACAGGTCTCTAAAGCCCCGAGATGACTTTAATTTGGCCGCTATATATGGCATGATAATGATCAGGTTTTTATTCGTGAGGGCCATTATGTCTCGACCAAGTTCGTGTCGAATTGATGCAAAAGCAAGTCGTTGTGAAGANTGCCCGTCGCGTGGGGAAAGNGTCTTNTGTCAANTGGAAGCCGCGGCCTTAGAGCAATTAGANCGAGATAAAAANACCAATGCCTATAAGAAGGGGCAGAACCTTTTTGTCGAAGGAAACCCACCTTTTGGATTTTATTGTATTAGTTCTGGGAAAGTGAAGCTTTCTAAGTCGACGGAGTCAGGTAAAGAAGTCTTGCTTCGTNTTGCTGGTCCTGGCGAAGTTCTTGGGCACCGAAGTCTGTTTAGTGAACAGGCCTATAATGCAACCGCGACAGCGATGGAGGACACTCATGTTTGCTTCGTCAGTCGTCCAGCCATTTTAAAGTTGATNGAACANAACCCTCAGTTAACGGTGAATCTATTGAAACGCCTTGGTGATCAGATGGGTGCTGCTGAAAACCGTCTGGTCGCAGCAACCGATCGATCGGTTCGCGAACGTGTCGCTGAAACACTTGTCGTTCTTGCTGAGACCTATGGGTTNCAGGATGCAGATCGAATCCGTGTTGATCTTAGTCTGACTCGTGATGAATTGTCCGGGCTNGTTGGAGCNGCCACGGAAAACGTGATCCGAGTTATCACAGAGTTTAAAAAAGANGGCATTATCGACGAGCATAAAAAACAGTTTATGATCTTAGACGTGGANGCCCTATCCGAGGTCGCGTCCCGTGATGGAATTTTTTTGAAGTCAAAAGCATAAGATGCTTTGGCCTTCGATCGGTTTCAGACAAAAAATCGTTTCCTGATATTTATCATTCCGTGAGGATCATCATAGGTGCAAAGTGGATCTATGATTTCTGGAAACCTGCCTAGATTGGATCAACTGATTGCCGATTTCGAAGGTGAAGTGATTGTGACCAATCACCCGTGGTCTATTGTGTATCCNGGCCAAGTTCCAAACTTAGGGTTTTTGTTATTGTCTGGTGAAGTCACCGTCAAGTGCCCGAGGACAAAGTCGACAGAGGTTCGTCAGGGGCCGGTGTGGCTAGGTGTTGAAGAGATCCTTGCAAAGACGGCTGTCAGTGATGAGTTAACACTGTCGGCAGGGGCGAAGGTTTGTTTAATTGACCGCAATCATATTCTAAACAGTTGGGACCGGATTAAAAGTATTTGCCCAGTTTGAATGAAAACACATCGTCCTCGTATTTTGACCACTCTGCTGCCAGAAAAACCTTATCGAAAACATCATAGTTTGCACCGAAGGTTAACTGGGTGTGNTCCACCTGTGTGCTGGTAATCTTACTTGAGTCAGAGATACCGTCGGTGCCTTGGCTGTTTGAAAACTCACTGGTTGATCGAACCTTTCCAAATCCAAAATAGGTCGACCCGCGGTCAAACTGAAGACCAATCAGTAGCTGTNCGTTAAAATTCGTATGAATAAACGAGCTNTTAAAGTTTATGTTGTTTCCCGAAGCTAAAAAAGACAGCACGACGGGTAGGAATTTAAACTGATGAAAGTTCCACTTAATGGAACCGCCCCAGTCGACGACCTGGCTTCCGTCAAAAGGCATTGCAAAATGTAAGTAAGTGTCGATATCACTGAATAGGCCTTTTCCTAAGGTGATTCGGGTTAAGTTATAGGTTTTCTGTGTGCTTGATCGATCGCCAAGATCCTCTAAAACGCTGGTGTCGATCACTTCGAGGCTAGCACCAATTTCGAACCCTTGGTATCCGCCTAAGGAAATGGGTTTTGAAAGCAGTTTATTTGATGTGGAAAGGCCAACCGTTTTAGCAAGAGTATCGCGTTCTTGCGAGGAGAGGTTTTGTGGAAGGTCCAAGCTAAACCCGGTTGTACCTAGCAGCAGGATAAAAACGAAAAGTAAANAGTGNCGCATTACTCTTGGTCTCCGTCGATAAAAATGAAATCGGCTCGAGGTCCCCACTTAGGGTGAAACTCGATATAGGGTCTTTCGTTTACAGGCTGGTCCATATAGTAGGACTGTGAAACTGTCGTTACGGGGTAGACACCGCGTTGGCTTAAACGGGAAGGAAGCCCTAGTTTGTAGGCAACGTGGAAGTCTCCAGATAGAATGACCAACGTCCAATCCGGGTGCTCAGCTTTAAACTTTTGCGCTTGCCAAGCCATATAGTCGTCCCACAAGCACTGAGCCGCAAAAAGATTGTCCGCCGTTTTTGAGTGATCTGTTGGGACAACTCCACCAAAGCGGAGTTTGTATTGGTAGCTGCCAAGCTGAAAGTTCGGGGGCAGTTGGGACACTTGCTTTTTAGACAAGTTGGAGATTCCGTTTCTAGCCACGGCACGGTTTAACGAACGAGGTGAGTTCAAAGCTAGGACTTTGCCATGGTTTGAATGGATGGTTTTGATCATCGATTCGTAGACGGCGTAAGTCTCATTCCATTTAACGGCTTTTCTAAATTGCTCTTTGTCGATCTTTCCTTCAAGAAATTGATCGAGGGCTTCTTGTTTGTCTTGCTCGACAAGCTCAAGTCCTAGAGCTATGCGATCGCCACGTCGAATGAGGGCATTGATTATTTCGACCTGACGATAGGTATGGGTCAGATCGGTGTGTCGCTCGCCGATGACTAAGGTACTTCCCGGAGCTGTTTTTTGTAGAAGGCCAGGGATCTGGTCTTTAAGTGTTGGCGTGCTGGCACAACTAAACATCAGTGATGATAGAGTCGCTATGACGAGCGGGTGAAAGCGATTTTTTTGTAAAGTGATCCGTCTGAACATCTAGCCATCCTTCTTCGATGTTCAAATAGTGTGTCACTGAAAAAACACGATGACTATTGCTGATTGGCCGCGAAATGACGCGATTAATTGAGAGCTTTAGGCGATGGGTGGTTGACCTGTTCGATCCAGCCAGACTGCTGAAGGCGATGATAGAACTGTTCGTAAATGGAATCGATCGAATCCAATATCTGTTGGTTTCCAGTCAGTCTTAGTCGCGACTGAAGATCCAAAATCGAAACGGCTTGTACAGCCGTGCGACTGTCTCCGCTTGGCCACAAGCTCGGAGTAAAAATATCCAGTTCGCCGAATTCGACGATGTGCTTTGATTCAGAGTGTATGACGATATAGAGCTGGTCCAGTAAACCATAGTTGCCTGCTAAGTCGTGATCCAGAAAAAGGAGATCGCCCGGAGACGGGCGTCCAACAAGAGTGTGGCCGGGGAGGCCTTCAACGGATCGAACTTGTCCGAATCGATAATTTGAAATCGATGTTTCTGGTGTGGGACTTGATCCCAGGACCTGGTGAGTTGGTGAAATACGAAGAAACTGCTTGAGGGCAAACTCATCGTAGAAGCTGGATACGCCAAATTGATGCAGAGGTAGGTTGGCGACCGATTTGTGGGTTGGGGTGTACGAAAGGCCCTGATAAAGATCCTTGGGACCCTTGTGAAGAAGAAATGTGTTTCCACTTTTTAGATGTTTGTTCACTAGCCCAATCAGCCGAGCTATGGGGGCGTCGGCTTTATGAAAGGTTTCTTTGCAGCTCATTGCTGAGCTGTATAGGGGCGCAGTAAATACGGTAAATAGGAGAATGAGGCGAGCTGCAAGATCCAAAGCTTATTGCCTTTTTACTGGAGCTTGAAAAGTGGCTTCAGGGCTTTGTGATAAAGCTTTTACGTAAGTCGCCAGTCCGTTTATTCGGCGATAAACAGGTTCAAATGTGTCGAGCTCTTCATCCCGTGTCAGTTCTTGAAGTTGTTTGACTGAAAAACTATGTGCATAGGTCACTTGATCACCGAGGGGCCAAATCTGTGCGATATGAGGTAAAACGCGTTCGCGGAGGGTCGGTTCGGCAATCAAAAAGACATCTGTCGGAAGATCATCGCCTTGTCCGTGCACAACAATGATGTCTCCGATTTTTGGAGTTCCGTGCATGCCGTGGTCAGGAATTCCATCGAAGGTCAGTCCTTGGTGGTGATCGCTGATCGTAGGAATGAATCTGAAATCGTGCTGGTCGATGGCATCAGGCGTGAACAAAAAAGACAGGTCAGAAGCGGTCTCTAGGATGGCCGTAATTTGGTCGGGACTATGATTTGGATAGAACCTCTTCATGTCAAAGTTTAGTAGCAGATTGAGGGCTCGGTTCGACAGAGTGTGAATTAGAAAATTAAAGTGTTGAAGTTCTGTGGCTGGAATACCTTGAGCTTGCTCGTATTGGAATGACAGGCCAGGGGTGGTTTGTGGTTTTAGAACGAAAACCTTAGGGTCATAGTTTTTGTGACGGATGGTTTCAAATAAACCTCCGACGATGTCCCGTTCAGACGAAAAAACATCCGAACACTGGTTGGCTGTTTCCCCACGAACATAGGGGCTAATAAGAAAACACAGAACAATTGAAATTAGTAAAAGAGCTCGCATCGGCTAACTATATGAAAACATGTGAAATATTGAGATCATAAATAAATTGAGTGAAATATTTTCAGGCGAAGTGGCTCTCAGGTTTATTTGGTCAAAAAGGCCATCATTGGTGATTTGGGGAGCTATTAGTTTTGCTTTTGAAGCTTGATCAATTTGTTAGGGAATCCAAGCTGGCCCAAAAAAACCCTGAAGGCGCGAGGCCCTCAGGGCGGGCTTATCGAGTAGTTGTGTGTGGGCACTACCCAAAGCTAATACCGAAGACAAAGCGGGCTTGGCGTATCATTCCGCCAAGCCCATAAAGGTCTGATTATCTAGCCAATCAATCGAAGGGCTGCGCCACCGTTTTGGTTGGCTTGTGCAAGGACACCGACAGAGGCTTGGTTCAAGATTGAAGCCGAAGCAATTTCTGCGGATTCGTGTGCGATGTCAGCATCGTTGATTCGTGATCGTGCGGCTGACAGGTTTTCGTTTTGAATATCTAAGTTATTGATCGTCGAGTTCAATCGGCTTTGAACGGCACCGAAGTCTGATCGCATTTTACCGATCTGGACGATGGCTTCATCCACAGCTTCCAGGGTTGAACGTGCATCGCCCTTGTCTCCAACGGCCAGTCCATCAATACCCAAGGTGCTTGCAGTTGCATCGGCCTCAAGGTTAAAGCGGACAACGTTTTCGTCCCCAGCGAATGGTCCCACATGGAACTCGAGTTCTTCGCTATTTCCATCAAGCAGTTGCTTGTTACCAAATCGCGTTGTCTTAGCAATGCGATCGGCTTCTTCGATCAACTGTTGTGCTTCTGTGTCGAGGAAGGCGCGTTCGACATCTGATACGGTATCTGATGCGGCCTGCACCCCTAATTCACGTAAGCGAATCAAGATGTTACTGATCTCGTTCAATCCACCCTCGGAGATTTGTACCACCGATTGTGCGTTGAAGGCGTTGTTTCTAGCTTGTTTAATACCACCAAGCTGTCCACGAATGTTTTCTGAGATCGATAGTCCCGCGGCATCATCTGCTGCGTTGACGATTCGGCTACCCGAAGCGATAGCCTGTTGTGCATGAGTCAATCGTTTCTGGTTGACCCCAAGTTGTCGTTGCGCCGAAATTGACGGAACGTTCGTGTTAATTCGTAAGCCCATATTGTGCCCCTTTCAAACAGTTCCCACACAAGGAACGAGTTATCCTTTCTTACGTACATTCTCTTTTTGCTTTGTTGGGGCGAGAGTGCTTCAAGCAACGAGGGGTGACTGTCCCTCGTGTGTTGCTATCAGCGGCTCCCAAGGAGGAGGTTTCAAGTGACTGCTTGAAGAAAACCTTCTTGGTGCTCCAACGTGTTCACAGGGCTTATCGACTTTGGTCCAGGGGACTTGAGGCTTTCGTCTAAGAAAAATACGACACGCTGCGTCTAGTGTGTGTAATCATTCAGACATTAACTCAAAAAAAATCTCGACGAAGGTCCAGGGTGGCGTTTCAGAATGAGAAAAATCCCAGAAATGAAACGCGAACTTCACGAGTCAGAATCAGACTTCCACCCAAGACTCGAACAAAAAACCGACTTGGTCGTCTTAGTGATACGTCACTTTTCCGAGCCTTTCTGCGTTAAACGCGGGCGGTCTCGGAAAAGTGACGCGTCACTAATTCACGCGTCACTTGGGTGTTTATCTATTAATAGAGTGCAGAAGCTGGAGGGCCGACTTGGGCGATTGGGTTGCTTGGGCCAGAACCGAGATTCCTGCTTCTTCTTGGATTTGAGCACTGACAAGATTGGTGACCTCCTCGGCAATATCCGCGTCGACAATCTGCGATCGGGCTGCCGTGATGTTCTCGATCTGTGCCCCAAGATGATCCGATGTGAATTGCAAGCGGGACTGAAGCGCCCCGAACTTGGCCCGCGCACGGGTCAAATCGACGAGGGCATCATCGATGGACTCTAAACTGTCGCGCGCATCACCCTTATCCAGGACGTCGTTTCCTGCGATACCAACGTTGTCAGCCGAAGTGTTCGAATCAAGAGTGACCGCAATTCGACTGGAGTCATCGTCATTAATCCCAACATGAAACTCGAGCTGTTCGTCCGAGCCCGAAAGCAAGCTTTTCGAGCCATACAGCGTGGTCTTAGAAATACGGTCGAATTCCTCGATAAGTACCTGAAATTCGTCATCTAAGAACTCGCGTTCTGTATCACTAACGGTGTCTGATGCTGCTTGTGTGGCCAACTCACGCAAGCGTATCAATATATTGTTCTGTTCATTAAGCCCGCCCTCAGCTGTCTGTACCAACGAGATGGCACTATCAGCGTTGAATCTTGCCTGACGAGAACTTCTTATCTGCCCACGGAAGCTCTCGCCAATGCTAAATCCGGCCGCGTCGTCACCAGCCCGGTTGACACGCTTGCCTGAAGACAAAGCTCTTAATGATCTAGTTAATTCTTCGTTATTTTGACGAATACTTCGCTGCGCTGATAGCGAAGCGATATTCGTCGACACTCTGAGACCCACGGGAGCACCTCCTTGGTTCGACCAGGGAAAGTGCCCACACGTTGATTTTAAAAGGCGCGGGGCTAGTCAACCCTCGCGCCAGAAGAAAGATTTTCTTCAGCAGTCAGACACCCTATCGACACATTGCGTCAATACTTAAGCCCAGGTGGTGCAGATTCTCAAAGTGGGATTGGTCCGGTGCGAATCACAACCTGAGACGAGATTTGTCAGCGGTGCTGAAGTCTTTTCATGGAAAGTTTCACGAAGTGCTTGGGCTATAGATGTTTGATAGCTCTGCCTCGAACAGAAGTTCTGACTTTTTTCTCGGGGGAGATTGAAATGAAAAAATTAATATTAACAGCTTTGTGTGCTGTTGCTTTCGTAGGTTGTGGTGACGATGACGATAAAACGCCAACGCCGGATACCGACAATAATCCTAACCTTGTCTTATCAAGTGCTGTGTCTGTAAATGCGGCTCAGTTTGGTGAAGAAACCAAAGGTGCAGCGATGTTGTCAGCCGACGCGATTCACGAAGGGTTTAGTTACAAAAAAGTTTCGGCTGGAATCAATTTAGGCTACGAAGCTGAGGCTGAAGGCTCGGTTGATTGCTTTGGTACAATGACAGAGGACTTTACGGCTGTCGGTGTGGTTGATGGAACAGTCTTTGGTGTTAGTCGCCGCTCGTTTGCAGAGGCTTCTGGTAGTGAAAAATGTGATTTTGTCGAGTTTCAGAACGATGTTTCTGAAGAGGCACTTGATCTAGAGGACATGATGATGCGCCAAAGTGACCTTGAGGGATTTCAGGCTGCCGGACAGTTGCAGATCTCACGTGGGTTTCAAGATGGTCAGCTGAAGTTTCGTCTTGATCTAAAAACCGAGTTCTTGGATGCGAACAATCAGCCTTTCACAGCGGATATGATTTTTATCGTTAACCCTGCTTTGAATCCTCTGGCTGCCATCGAACATATTTCGGCCACCAACCAGAAGACCGGCCAGCTGTTTACAGTGACCACGACGGTTCTTGCTGATTACGCCATTGAAGGAACACAGGCAGAAGAAGATCAGGTTGAAGAACTTCTTTTGGAGCCAACCGATGACGAAGGTGAGATCTCGGACGAGTTCGATGCTGACGTCGAGGACAAGGACCCCGCGGCCTAAGGGGCTAACAAAGCTTTAGGTCGAGGTATTCTGATAGATCGATCTNATCTGAATGCAAAATGAGAAAAGCGCCGAATGTGTTCGGCGTTTTTTTTTGTTCCGAACACTTATTTCAANCTGAGACAGAAGTCGAGGCAACGGCTCAATTCGTCCGTTGAGGCATGCTATTATATAGATAGGTCAACGGGTGGGGGCGTTTTGAAGAGGCATCTTAAAATCAGCGGGATAATCACAGTTTTGACTTTGCTGCTAGTGGGCTTTGTTGCCTGTTCCGGGGGCGGTGGTTCNAACTCGGGTGAGGTCGCCAATTCGACATTTAGTATGTCCCTGGACTTCGAGCGGATCGATTCTGTAGGACACAGCCCTTTTGATGTGACCTTGTCTTTAAGTGAATCGGGCGATCCCGTCACCGATGCGTCTGGGCTACAGTACTCTTGTGATCGGGGCACGACCGGTGGGATTGTTAATAATGGTGATGGAACCTACACCTTCCGAGTGACTCCAAGTCAAACTGGCGAACACAAGGTGACAGTCACCTACGAAGGGCNGTCTGTGACTCAGACTGCCNTGGTGCTTGAAGACGTTGACTCTGCTTGGGGGCAGCCGATGGCCGTCTCTGGGTTAGTGAATACCGAAGGATACGAAGACGGTGTGACGATTAGTCCCGACGGGCAGTATCTGTTTGTTCAGACAGGGCCTTACCGTTGGTCGGCTTTACTTGTTTACGCTCTTGCACGTTCTAGCGGTGGCTGTGGAAACGACCGGTTGTCACCCACTCGTTGTGAACATCCTTGGGTCAACGAAATGATCGGGACTATCACCGCGCCAGAGCGTCCGGACTTTTTTAGTGCCCGCTTCAGAGATGGGCAGTACTTGCATAACGCCGTGTCTTGGGGCGTTGGTGAAGATGAAGCTCCTATTTTTGCTTTGTCGACGATGTTTTACGGCTTTAAGCGACAAACGGATGGCTCGTTTCGCGAGCCCTTCTATATGGCGTTCAATGACCTCGAGGACGGTATTATTGGACCTATGGGCCTGACGTTTAGAAAAAAGTCTGACGAGACATGGGATATTTTATTTTCTTTGAAGGACTCGTACACGACGAGCGCAGGATTCGACGTTTACCATATGAACAGTCCTCTTGGAGCGAACATCAACCTGGGTGATTATGCATTAAGTAGTCCCTCGAACCCTCCGGTTCGGGGCAGTTACTTTCCATCAACGCTTGTCGACCTTGGTGATAACAGTGGAACTCAAGGTAACAGTTTTCTTCGTTACGATTCGACAGACGGATCGATTCAGTCGCTGTGGACCGACGATGAATATGATTCGGATTCAGATACACACAAGTTGTCCGTTTATACCTTTGATTCGGGTACATTCCCTAGTTCGGGAACATGGACAAAAGTGGTTCTGCCGGCGAACGTAAATGTATCTGGGACGGAGGCCATTCAGCCCACGTTTTCGGACGAAGGACTTTATTTCACCCAAAACACCAACGTGGTCTTTAGTGCTTATTCTGGGGCTCATACCTCATCGGGATATGGCACAAATGGAAACTGGTCGTTACCGACGACTTTGCTTAAGAAAGATACGACAGCCAGTTTTCCGGCTCCGGCTTCGTCTGACTTAGGAAAGGTCATCGCCTTGGGTGAGCCCACGGTGGCTACAGTAAATGGGAAGAAAGAACTTTACTTCGTATACGCCTACGTTCGCTCGATCGATGCAACGACTGGCTACGGAGATTTAAACTTTCAAGCGGGTGTCATTCGAGAACGTTAGGCGACNTCGTCCAGGTCGACGCCAAGTGAGNTGAGGCGGTATTCGGTGGCGGCGAGTTGCTGGTAGGCTTTGGCGGCTTTGGCCTGAAGACTTTCACCTTTCGAGTGCCCNGATTTCTCCAGCTTCTGTTTTTTGTATTGATCCAAGAAATGAACAAAATCATCAGGGTGACGACGCGGATCTTCTTGCTCTTGCTCGTCCTCATCGGTCGAGTCTCGGGTGCNGGGGGCGGCGAAAAGTGGGCGCACGGGTCCATCTGAATCCGAGGATTCTTGGATGTCACGCGCGACTCGCTTACGGTCTGGGCCGTCTGCGGCGGGTGAGGCCGTAAATGGGGCTACCGAGGCTAAGGTCATAGCTCTTTGAGAATACTACAATGATTTCAANATGAAGACGCAAAGCGTCAGAATCAAATGGGGCTGGGATGGGTCGTCTCGAGCTAAAACAGAGGCATGGTCTTTGCTTCAGTCTGAGACAAAACAATGGCAATGACCCCAGGCGGAGTACCGGGGCTTTGAGTGGCGGCCAGATGCAAAAATTGCGGCCACCGTATGGAGCTTGTGCAGGTAGGTCAGGGGTGAATCGTATGTGGAGAGCTAAGTGGTTCTGTTAAAGCGACTTTTGATTCTGTGTGTGGGGGTAGCTGGTGTTCAGGCTATCAGGTCTAATTCGGCCACGGCTTTTGAAGTTAAGTGCCCAGATATTTTTGCCTCGACGATCCATGCTGGACTGAGCGCTCATGAATCGGCCTTGCAGATTTCAAGGGAGTTCGAGTTGCTTGGNACCTACGAACCTTTTGTGGCGTCGGCGAATGTTTTTGATGTCCTAAAGGTCGCTGAAGGGCGTGGCGAAGATCTGAGCCATATTGAGGTTCTTTATATTACTCCGATTGATGCTTCTGAGCCNGGCCGCATAGTCAGTTTGTATGATATGGAAGACCTTCAGCCTTTGCAGGCTCGTGATGGTGCCAAGCGGTTCATGATGCACGCAGTGGTGAACTACAAGGGTGTCATCATTGATCCGGACTTCATGAACGACACGGCTGTTTCTGAGGTGGGTAGTTACTTTTGGCGGATGTTTGGCGCTGGTCAAAGCGCGACGTCGCAATTGGGTTTACAGGTTATCCCAGCGAAGGACTATCTTTCAAAGTTTGGTGAAGACCCTCACAGTGCTTTTAACGTCCACTTCTTTCGGCGTGCACAAGACANCTATCCGATTATGTCGATCAAAGACTTCTTCGGAAACGAGATCTAGATCTTTTTGCCAAGTTAGAGCTTTCCCGGTTTGAATTTTGGAATAGGGCAATACTCNTCACGAGCTTTGACTTGAAACAGCTTTCGGCTGGGCCACCACATTCCGGTNAGCTNTTTTCCGTAGCAACAGCCGGTGTCGATGCAAATCGTGTTTTTGTTTTCAAGATAGCCTTGTCGGGCGAAGTGCCCATAGACGATGGGCTTNTTGCCTGTATAGAAATGGTGCCAAGGCGTGCCGACCGGGTTTTTAAANTTCCCGCCTTCGTGGTCCCAGGTTCGAATATTTGTTAAAACTTCGGGTTTTTGCTTTGAAATGGGCAGATCTGGTTCGACCCCAGCATGGACAAGGATAAGGTCGTCCATTTCAATATACAGGGGCAATGATCGCATCCATTCAATCGCTTTCGGAAGTTTGTCATCCAAACGGTCGATGATTTTGTCGAAGCCTTTGTGTTTGCGGTCTCGTTTTTTCGGATTGTCGACGTAATCTAGAAAGCGAAGCTCGTGGTTGCCCATCAGGCAGGTAACTTTGTTTTTCATCGCCCACTTAATCACGGCGGCCGAACGAGGGCCTTTGTTTATCATATCGCCGAGGGCGACACACTTATCAAGGTGTTTATATGCGCCGGATATTTGTAAGAGTTCTTCCAGTTCATCGAAGCAGCCGTGAATATCCGAGATAAGAAACAGGCGATCGCTATGAGACATGGGATTTTAAGAAGGCCTGATAGGTGGAGGCATCAACAATTTGGTCGAGCTTCGATTTTAGGTCGGTGTCGTAATGTGCACTGAGTAGGGCTCTTGCCTCGGCCTGCAATTGGTCTTTGCTTTGGTCTTCTGGGCGAGAGGCCTTCATCTTGTTAATGATGGCGACAAAGTCTTCAAGGCCTTTGTCTTCTGTGGCCACGGTTGAAATGATTTCGGGAATCGCCGTTTGGTAGAGGCTTTGGCCAAGTGCCACCGACTGTTCGATTTCATTCTTTAACGTGGCAGCACCAGGACGGTCGGATTTGTTCACGACGTAAATGTCGGCGATTTCCAGTAATCCGGCTTTCATCGCCTGGATCGAGTCTCCGGATTCGGGAACCAGTGTGACGGCAATTCGGTCAGCCACATTAATGATTTCAAGTTCAGTTTGGCCCACTCCGACGGTTTCGATCAAGACCACGTCAAAGCCGTAAATATCGTATGCGCGTAGCATGAGGTAGGCCGAGGCCGATAGGCCGCCAAGGCTACCGCGTGTTCCAAGTGACCGAATAAAAACGCCTGGGTCGGCGAAGTGGTCTGCATAGCGAATGCGATCACCAAGGATGGCTCCTTTGGAAAACGGCGAGGACGGGTCGACAGCGATCACGCCAACGGTCAGGTTTTGGGCGCGAAGGTGTTGTACAAGCCGGCCAATCAGGGTTGATTTCCCGGCTCCGGGAGGTCCGGTGATACCTAAGCGAAAGCACTGTCTGGGGGCCTGAAGCAATTGGGGTTCGTCCAAAAGAAGGTGAACCCCCCGGCGTTCAAGCTGGGTCAGCAATCGAGCTAAAGCTGTTGGGGACTGCTTTGCGGTTTGTTCGATCAGGCTTTTGATGTCCGTGGCTTGGGGCATTTAGTGTTCTTTCTGGGCGAGTTGCGGCTTGAGGGAAGGGACGTAAATTGTCAGCGAGTTCTTCCCTTCAAGATTTTAAAGTATGGCAATCATTCAGCTTTTTCAAATGGACATTGAGGGTCGTTGATCTGGTTTTGAGTGTCTACATCTGTAATGTCCTAAGTTATTGAATCTACAAGGAAAATAGCTGGTCCATTGTAGAGCCCCTAAAGTTTAGACAGCCGCCGGGAAGGGGGGTAAATCAGGGCGGAGATTTCGTAGTTATATTAACAAGTTAGCTAATCGGAACTGGTACGGCCC
>NYZX01000096.1 GCA_002686065.1 Pseudobdellovibrionaceae bacterium
GTCGAATGATACAGAAGTCCTGTTGCACTTGATTGCTCGGCAGGGGCAAGTCGATATCAAGACAGGGATTGTAAACGCCCTTAAGAAAATGCAAGGCGCGTTTAGTATGGTGGTTTTGACGAACAACGCGATGTTTGTTGCAAGGGACCCCTACGGGTTTCGTCCCCTTGTTCTTGGACGACGTAAGGTGGAAGGGCGTGAGCAGGCCTCAACGGTCGTTGCTAGTGAAACCTGTGCCTTTGATTTGATTGGTGCCAAATACGAACGAGAGATCGCGCCAGGCGAACTGTATTGGATCGACGAGGAAGGGGAGGGCTCTGTTCAGTTTGCAGAAAGCACGCGCACGGCCCATTGTGTGTTTGAGCATGTTTACTTTTCCCGACCGGATTCAAAAGTCTTCGATCGAAGTGTGTATGAAACGCGAAAGCAAATGGGCAAGGTGCTTTCCGATGAAAGCGGAGTTGAGGCGGACATCGTGGTCCCAGTCCCGGATAGTGGTGTGACCTCGGCGATTGGCTACTCGGAGGCCAGTGGAATTCCATTTGAGCTTGGAATTATTCGTAATCACTATATCGGCCGAACGTTTATTCAGCCCTCGCAATCGATTCGTAGTTTTGGAGTGAAAATTAAGCTGAACCCTCAACGAGAGATCCTTGCTGGGAAGCGCGTGATTGTCATCGACGACTCATTGGTGCGGGGGACAACTAGCCAAAAAATCATCAACCTTGTTCGTCAAGCCGGAGCCAAGGAAGTCCATTTCCGAGTGGCCTCACCGCCGACAACGGGGGGCTGTTACTACGGAGTCGACACGCCAAAACGACGATCACTGATCGCGGCCGTGAAGACACAGGAAGAAATTCGTGAATTCATCGGTGCGGACACGCTGGCTTATCTTTCGGTCGAGGGAATGATGAAGGCTGTGAATGCACCCTACGAAAGCTACTGTGCGGCCTGTTTCGACGGAAAATACCCGACAGAGCTTTACGGGTCGGATCTTTAATCTTTTTTAATTTTAACCCCTGCAGACCTCAGTCCCATGTTTCGGTCTTCTTCCTTTTTGGGGGACGGCCATCCATGGCCTCAATCCGTCGAGCGCGTCCAGCTGACGGAGCCCCCAAAAAGGAAGAAGACCGATACACGGGACGGAATCTCGCATTCCCCCTTAGAAGGGGGCACCTTTTTCCAAATTGCCGTGTCCGTGCGGGGGTTGGGTTTTGTTCGCTCCGACGGGGCTCCGTTGAGCGTGACGCGATCGACCGCAGGTCGACAACGGACTGAGCCCACGGAAGGGCGTCCCCAAAGGAGTGAACAAAACCCAACCCCCGCACGGACAAAGCACAGTCCCCACATGAAAAACCTAGCTCATGATTACAAACTCNCCACTGAGTGACCATTTCCGGCGGAAGCCGATAAAGAAAGAGGTCAAAGTCGCCCTCGACGCATCCAGGTGGTCCAGGATTTGTAACTAGGAAGAGGGTCGAATGTTTCCGAAGGATTTCCGTGATTGCTCGATGGTCGAAAANAGTAATGTTGGTGGCTCTTCTGCTTNCTGCCGTGGCTCGTGCCGAGCGAGTGTCCATCGTTCACGGGGAGCTGACCTATGAGGGAGATACCTATCCTTGGCGGAACTGTGTGAATAATGACGATTGCTTTCGGTTGCTGGCCGGGCTTTCCAAAGATGAGTTCGTGAACTTTGTTGGAAGCAAGTTATCGGATGAAAACAGCGGTCAGGCTTGGTTTTTCCTAGTTGGGTCTGTTAAGGCCTGGGCGGCCTATTCGGATGTGGAGCAGTATTCTGAGGTGGTCGACCAGCTTCGGTTGAAGTTTTCCGAATCTGCACTGATGGATGGGACGTCTCACGCTAAAAGCTTAGAGCGTGTGGCGGATTTTGGGCAGGCGGTGGTCGGCGTTCGGAGAGTGCTTGAGTTAGAGTCTGATGTTGANAAAGTGGATGGANTGGTCGANCTAGCAAACCAGGGGATGCTTGTTGATTATGACNAGGGTTTGGTTGTGAAAAACTTGTTTAATGAAGCGTATTCCAAATTGCCTCAGCGGTTGATTGCCGAGGGGGAGATCAGTGCCTTGTTGAATCTGGTTGGGCTATTGCCCAATATTGAGGAGAACGGAAAGGTGTTCAGGCACCTGTTGGTTCAACTAATGAATGAGCCTCAGCTTTTCGATGCTTTGAGGGCTGCTATTGGCCCAGAGAAGTTTGATAGAGCAAGCTGTAGCAAAGTTGAGGGGATGATTAGTCAGGTTGAACGACATTTAAAGGAATGTGGTCACGGTGAGTGGGATGAGGCCGATACCACGGACTGTCTTAAGAACGGGCAGGCCCCAGGTAAGATCAATCGACATAAATATATGGCGAAGACGATTCATATGTACAGTGAACTTGGGTTTCCCCAGTGCCCATCTTTATCGAATGTGTATTCTCGGGCCTCGAATTTGATTGAGATATTCAGTCGTGGGGCAAATAAATACAAGGAATCACAAAGCCACGACGGGCGGGGTTATCACCCCGATGATTACAAGGTTGTAGGAACCTATCTTGTGGGGGAGTCAGGTGGACAGATTGAGGTTCGCGCACAGTATCGCTGTTCCCAGCAGACGATCGATGAGGGACTTCAAAGCCATCTGACGAATTTTTCATTATCGGCTTTCACGGCATTTACATTCGGGCTTGGTGACTGCCACCTGCGCTTGATACGTCAGCCTTAGTTCGCCTTCGTTTAGAAAGGCCGATTTGAAAAATAGACCGAAGCTGTCCATTTTGTGACAGGTGAAATTCACCCAAGTGATTGAAATTACAGAAGGGCTATTTAAGCCAGAACCGCTGAAAATCGTCACATCGTCATAGGTTTGACCTGGGAAGTGGCTCTCAATGATCCTGGTAGGGTGCCTATTTGGCACTGAGCTCGCATAGAAGGAATTGATGCTGAAATTCATATCTACTTTCTTGATGCTAGTGATTGGGTCCACCGCTTTTGCCGGGCCTCGGATCTTATTTTTGGTAGATATCGACGACACCTTAAAGCCAACCATGATTCGTGGAAGCCTGTTGACCAAGGGGTATCGCCACTTCTTCACTTCCGACGGGTTCGTTGGTATGAGGGAAATCCTTCAGCACGTTGATCAGCATGTCGATGCCGAGATTGCTTATGTGACGAATACTCCGACTTTTTTGACCTGGCCTCATAAACGGTTCTTAAAAACACATGGTTATCCTCAGAGTGGCAATATTTACCCTCGAAACGTTCGTGAGCTTATCAGCGAGACCATAGAAAAGAAGCGAGCTCGCGGGGGATCGGTGATTCCGGCTCATAAACTGAAACAGGATATCGAGCTGATCTCGTCCGAATCCTGGGATGCTGTGGTTTCTCTCGGTGACAACGGTGAACATGATGCGGACCTGTTTCACGAGTTGACCGGGCGATACAGTGATATCCCTCAAATAACTATGGTTAGAAACGCCTATTGGGATGGTGATAACGAGGCTTTTCCGCATATCCCACGGTTCCTGACGCCGCTTGAAATTGTTTACCAACTACGACGAGTCATGGACCTTCCTAAAGAGGGCGAAATCATTCGTCGGCTAACCAACCTATTAAAAGCCGATCCAGGGCATGTGTTTGCAGAAAACAACCTCAGGCATAGTGACGCTATCGAACGGCAACAGTTACTTAAGTCGACCTTGAAGTCCGTGGTCAAGCGAGGCAATGGCCTGGACGTGAATAGTGACGAGGTCCATGGCGCTCAATTCACCCTCGAGACCCTTGGCTGGGCTAAGAAACCCTGGCTGAAGTGCTTTGACGCCTTTCGCACCCGCTAAAATGAAAACCAGTTGAAATCAAATAAATTGATGTCTGGCATTAGCTTAGTAATATCAATAGGTTGCGGGTCGTCTCAAATTGAAAATTTAATGAAAGTCGTTTTTTCTTTCAGAACCGAAAGGATTGGCCGATTCTAATAGTATGTTCGTTTGTGTTTGCAAAGCGATAACTGAAGACCAGCTCCAAGAGACCTTAAAAAAGGGCCACAAAAGCCTTGAGGAAGTCTCGGGTTCTTGTGGGGCGGGAAGCGATTGCGGAAGCTGTCTGCAGCGACTACAGGCTTACCTTGATCAGGCCGACGCGATTGTCGGTGACCAATCAGCTTCAGCGACCGAAAACTAGTTCGACCGCCGAAATCATTAGAAACAATTAAGCGTTTACTTGCTGAGACAGATAGTTTTCCAGTCCCAAGTCTTCGATCAGTTTTAACTGGGTTTCCAGCCAATCCACGTGCTCTTCTTCACTAACAAGAATGTGTTCAAGAACTTCACGAGTTCCATGGTCTTTGACTTCAAGGCAAACTTCGATGGCTTCCTTCAAGTCAGGAATGGCTTTGTTTTCAAGCGCAAGGTCTGCCTTTAGTTGCTCAAGAAGTGTTTGCCCAATGTTGAGTGGGTGTAACTTTTGAAGATTAGGCAGGCCTTCTAGAAACAAAATTCGATCGATCAATTCCTGAGCATGTTTCATTTCGTCGATCGACTCGTGGTAGACCTTGTCGGCCAATTTAGCATAGCCCCAGTCTTTGCAAATGCGTGCATGCAAGAAGTACTGGTTAATTGCGGTCAGCTCGTTCGTAAGAATGCCATTCAAGGCCTCTAGGACGCGTTTGTCGCCTTTCATAGGGGGGCTCCTTTTATCAATTGGCTTTCAACTTAAAGGATAAGTCGGACCCGGGCAAGGTGATCCGGGCCGAAGTAAGAATTGCAGGGACTTAGCGTTCGCGGATCTCGAATTCGCCAGCAATTTTGCGACAATTTTCAAGGTTGTCGATATCAAGGATAAGCCAGTAGTCGGTCGCACCACGAATTTCAAAGCTTTCGCCTTCATTTAAACGAATCATGTCTTGGCCGGAGGATAGACGCGAAAAACGGTAAAACCGGAAGGTCGCATTGCAGTTGCGCTCTAAACGAAAATCAATATCACGAAGCTGAAGTGTCTTTGTGCCAGCAGTCCTTTCGATCTTCCAATTCAGTCGCTTCGAACTTTCGTTTTCGGCAACTCGGAGATCGAAACTGTTACGTCGTTGGGACTGAGTACGTAGCTCGCTCACCGCAAGGTCCCCCAGGTTTGCCCCTAGAGTGGTGTCGTCCGTCGAATCGGTTGATGGGTTGATGTTGCAAGATGAGACGATCAGCAAACAGATCAGGCTGAGGCTAAAGCGAAAGGTGTGTTTCATGAAGTTCCCCCAAGTTGTTGATATTATTGTATTCATGCTTTGCGGTCTTTGACAAAAACGACCTGACGACTTTGCCAATTTCTGAAAATTAAAACAAACGTTTGATTTTTATGAAAGCCCAGATCAGACTGAGCTCCTGTCAACAGGGAGGCCCACTTGGCTTGGTTGAATCGGTGTGTGTGTGTGTTATCCATTAGTTTTTTAGCCGTCGGATCGGCTTGGGCGAATTTTGAACTGAGTCCGGATGGGGTGAAACGTTTGGTCATTCAGCAAAGTCGCCAAGCGGAAATCATCATGCAAGAGGCGCAGTTGGGGGACCTTGAATACGATCAGGCTGCCAGTATCTTTGACTGGGCCTTCACGGCAGAAACTTCGTTTGAAACAACTCAGGCCGAAGCTTTGACGGGCTTTGCTCAGGATCAGTCCGATACCACAACTTATGGTTTCGGCGTCTCAAAGCGCTTGTCGACGGGAACAGATGTGTCTTTAAGTTATCAGCGTTTGGATTGGGAGGCGGAGCTATCTAGTTTTTTTGATGGTCGGATTTCCCCACAACAGACACAGGACTACTATATATTTAAAATGGAGCAATCCTTGCTTCAAAACGCGTTCGGGTCTGCCGATCGCTTGCGCTATAGGGCAGCTAAGCTCACCGTCGAACAGGGCGATCTTCGTGAGCTAGAAAGCACAGAGTCGCTTGTTGTGAGTGCGTTAGAGCTCTATTGGAACGCATTTGTTGCAAAGCAAAGTGTCGAGGAATCAAAGCTTGCCGTGCAACGTTATGTTGACTTGGAAAAAATCGTTCTTCGAAAAAAGCGGCTTAAAGTGGTGACTCCAGGTGAAGTTGAGCGTGTTCAAGCCGAGTTGGAACAACAGCGGCAAAACTTGGAGGCACGCAAAACCTTGTATGCGGCTTTAGATGATCAGTTAAAGCAGTTACTGCAGATTAAGGCTCCGGGGCCTTTGACCTTTGTCATTCCTAAAAACCTACCAGAGCTTCCGCAGTTAGATCTTCCTAAGGTCGACAGCTTGCGTCCGGTGAAATCGGCGGAACTTGAACGTTCAAAGCAAGAGCTGAATCTGGAAAAAACGGTTTCAGAAACCAGAAACCAGCTGAGCCTAGTGGCTTCGGTTGCTGGTACGGGGATTGATTCGGAATCAGGGGAGGCCTTTCAAGAAGCGGTCGGATTGATCAAGCCAACCTACTATGTTGGGCTGAGTTATACCATGCCGATCAATTCACATCTAAATAAGGGGTTACGAACGAATGCACAAGTGCAGCGGGATGTGGCACGTCTAAGGCACCTTGAAACGCAAGAACAAGCGGACAACCAGCTAAGAGATCTTAGTCGTGATGTTGTCGCAAGAAAAAAGATTGCCGATTCATCACAGAAAACGATGCAGCTGAGACAACAGGCTGCAAAGGACGTGGAAAAGGCCTATAAGCAAGGGCGAATCGATATTCGAAACTTAACAGACGCATATAATTTGTATTTCAACGCTCAAACCAGCCGCTTGCGTGCCATTGGGAACTACTACATTGTTCGCAATCGGTTTTTAGCGGCTAAGGATGAGTTGGTTAAGTAGGGCTGATTTCCTTAATGACAGGGTTTTTTATTCTTCCTATGATTTAAAGCATGTCAGATGCTTTTAAAGTCTTCCAACCAGGTGAAATCGTTGATGTCGTTGCGCCGGCTTCGAAGTGCCCCAAGCAGGATCTTCAGGCGGGCCTCGAGCTGATTCGCAGCTGGGGCTTGGTGCCACGAGTCGATAAAGCGCTGTTCGGCAAAGACCGGTTTTGTGCTAATTCGGATCAGCAGCGAGCCAGACAGCTGACGGCAGCCCTGAAAGCCAAGGATTCGCGTTTGGTTTGGTGTGTTCGTGGTGGATACGGTTCTGGTCGAATCTTATCGGACGTCTTCCGCCGATCTTTTCCGTCGAACAAGCTGTTTATCGGCTTTAGTGATCTGACGGCTGTTCAACTGCAATTGTATCAACAAGGGTGGGCGTCGATCCACGGTCCAATGATTGGGGGGCTTGGCTCGGGCTTTTATTCAAAGCCGGTGATCAACGAACTTAAAAGGTTGTTGTTTAAACCAAATGTCAGTCAGCAGTTTTCCCTCAAGCCCGTCGGGGCTATTCGATCAGGGGCGATTAAGGGGCGTGTTGTTGGTGGTAACTTAAAGATGATAGAGTCTTTGACCGGAACGCGATGGCTACCGAGCTTCCGGTCTCAGATTGTGTTTTTTGAAGATATTGACGAACGCGGGTATTCTGTCGACCGAATGCTGGATCACCTTCTGCAAGTTGGGGCTTTCAAAGGCGCTAGGGCCGTTGTGTTTGGGCGGTTTTTAGCGGGCTTAGAAAAAGACGGTAAAGCTCGGCAGAACGAAGCCATTTCCCGTTTTGCGGAACGTATTAAGATTCCCGTATTTAAAGGCCTAAAGGTTGGACATGGCGGTTCGGACCGCCCTTTGGTAACCAATCAGGTCGGGCATATATCTGGGCGCCACCAAAAATTTCATTTAGATATTTCTGTTCGAGATCACTAAGGAGTTGTCATGCAAGATCGTTTTGTAAAACCTCAGCCAGGTGCTCATATTCACTTAATGGGAATTTGTGGGACGGCTATGGCAAGCCTTGCAGGTATCTTGAAAGCCAAAGGGTTTAAGATTTCAGGAACGGATCAAAATGTCTATCCACCGATGTCGACGATGCTTCAAGATTTAGGCATCGAGATCAAAGAGGGCTATAAGGCTGAGTATCTTGAGCCACGCCCGGACTTGGTCATCGTAGGAAACGTGATTCAAAAAAAGTTCGACCAGGCTCAGGCCCTTTTGGATTCGGATATTCCCTTTACCAGCCTTCCTCGTGCCATGAGTGAGTTCGTTATTGAAGATCGGCACAGTGTTGTCGCAGCTGGGACTCATGGTAAGACAACGACCACTTCGATGATGGCCACGATGGCCGAGCAGGCGGGTCTTGCGCCAGGCTTTTTGATAGGTGGAATACCCGAGAACTTTTCGCATTCTTTTCGCGCGCCAGAATCTGATTATTTTATCATTGAAGGCGACGAGTACGACACGGCCTTTTTTGATAAAGTTCCGAAGTTTGTTCACTACAAACCGAAGTCGGTGATTTTGACCTCTATTGAATTTGATCATGCCGATATCTACGACAGCCTTGAGCCCATCATGGCTGCCTTTAAACGATTGGTTGAACTGATTCCTGCTGACGGCACATTGGTTGCTCATGCGGACGACGAGAACATCAAAAAACTTTTGCCTTTTGCTAAGTGTAAGGTTGTTACCTATGGGTTGAGCTCGGGTGATTACCAAGTGGCTGATCGTGATGTCCAGGTGGGGCGGAACCAATTCGTCGTATGTAAGAACGGCAAACGCGAGATGGATATCGCCATCAAGTTTTTTGGACCTCACAATACATTGAATGCCTTGGCCTGTTACGCTTTGGCCGATAGTTTGGGCTGGAAAAAGCGGGACATCGCTCAGGGATTGGCGAACTTCAAAGGGGTTCGACGACGCCAACAGATTCTTGGTCAGCCTGGCGGAGTCACTGTCATTGAAGACTTTGCTCATCACCCGACAGCTGTGAAGTTGACTTTGCAGGGCTTAAAAGAAGCCTACCCAGGGCAAAAGGTCATTGCCATCTTTGAACCTCGATCGGCCACCAGCCGTCGTAAGGTCTTTCAAAAGGATTATGCAGAAGCCTTTCGTTCCGCTGATCACTCGATTATCGCACCGGCTTTTAACCAGGACAGCATTGCTGAGAACGATCGCTTTTCGGTGGACCAGTTAATTGCTGATTTGAAGTCCAGTGGGGCCTCGGCGGAAACAGTGAAGGCCGTTGATGATATTCCAGGTCTTGTCGCCGGCGAAGCTCACAAAGGCGATGTTGTGATCGTCATGAGCAACGGTGGCTTTGGTGGGATCTACCAGCCCTTAATGGAAAAACTGAATAGATAGTCGGTCGCCTTTTCAGGGCTTTGTTTCAGTACGAGTGCAATCCCTTTCGATAATGGCTTTTTGATTTCTATCCCCTCAGGGGACGCCCGTCCATGGGCTCAGTCCGTCGTCGACCTTCGGTCGATCGCAATAAAATGGATCCGGCCTGGAACGCCTCAGCGTTTTTACGGCCCTAAAATATGCCCAAAA
>NYZX01000097.1 GCA_002686065.1 Pseudobdellovibrionaceae bacterium
AATGGTCACTGATTTGCCTGGTATCGAGTCGGGACTGCAAGATCAGTACGATTCCGAGTACAGCCGAGTGTGTATTGCTAGTACAGAAAAGATGGAGCTCAAGAAATACACAAAGTTGAACCCTGCCGGCCGTATGCCATTGGGATTCCCGGCTTTGTCCAAAGAAGAGGTCAAGACGTTAGCTGACTGGATTTCAAAAGGAGCTAGTGGTCCTGAGACGTTAAGTGTTGAGCGGCTTTTGCGCGAGACCATGGGGCTTAAAGAAAAGATCCAAACCTGGGAGACGTTTTTTAATGGGACGACGTTGAAGCAAAAACTGGTGGCTCGTTATTTTTACGAGCATTTGTTTTTGGCGCATATCTATTTTAAGCAAAATCCCGCTGTTAATTTCCGGTTGGTTCGCTCGAAAACAAAAGAAGGGGACATCCAGGAGATTGGCACAGAATTTCCGTTTTCAGATCCGAACTCGGACTTTTTCTACCGTCTTCGTCCCGTCGTAGGAACTTTGACCCATAAAAATCATATTCCGTTTTTGTTTTCAGATCAGCGGCTTCAACAGTGGCGTCGGCAGTTTTTAGAGGCACCCTGGAAGCGTGTTCCCCGTCAATTGCCACCATACGGTGCTCCGGGGTCCAATCCGTTTGATACCTTTAAGCACATACCTGTCCAAGCGAGGTATCGCCTGTTTCTTGAAAATTCGAACTATTTTATTATGACGTTTATCAAAGGGCCGGTCTGTCGCGGTCAAACCGCCTTGAACGTGATTAATGATCACTTCTGGGTTCTTTTCTTAGATCCTAAGTACGACGCCTTAGTTAATTCACCAGAAACTTATGATCGGGTGTCACAGCAAATTCAATTTCCGGCAAAGTTAAATGGTGATTTTGAGCCGTTTAAAAATTTTAAACGTCGCTATTGGGATTCGGTAAAGACGAAATTTGATTTTATGGCCGCTAACCGACCTCTAAGTTTAGATGCTATTTGGTCGGGTGATCAGTCTAACCCAAATGCGAATATCACAGTCTATCGTCACTTCGATAGTGCGACTGTTTTACACGGACTTCGAGGCCGAACCCCAAAAACGGTCTGGGTGTTGGACTATCACGTCTTTGAATCGATCTACTATAATTTAACTGCGGGTTACAATGTCTTTGGCCCTTTGCTTCATCAGGTGAACTCGCGAGTCTATATGGAAGTTTCAAGGGTTGCATCCGAAGACCTATTTCTGTCCTTTCTTCCTAGTAGCCGTCGGATCGACTTGCGAAATAAGTGGAATATTAGTGTTCCCGACAAAAAAGAATCACTATTGAAGTCTTTGGTTGATCTGTTTTCAGAGGACGCCCAGGAAAAACTGACGAAAAAATTGGTCTTCGGGGGCTCTAATGTAAAGTCCGAAGTGTCTTTAAAACAGGACTTCCCAAAACGAGAGTTCCTAGATGTTTTGATTCAGCGCCGGTTCTCGGCCAAACAGACAATGAGAGAAAAGTTTCATGATTCACCGTTTGATGCTGTTAACAATCTGCCGGCAGAAGTGGCCGAGCACTTACCTGATGCAATGCTTGTTTTAACGGGCGATAGTGATCAGTCGCAGTTATGGACGATGATTCATAACAAGGATCACTACAATGTGGCGATGCTCTTTTTTGAAGACCTGCGCCGTCGCCCTGAGCACGACTCGATTGACGTGATAGAAGGGGCGGCGACAAGTTACGCAAATTTGATTATTGATCTTCGCGACAAAGAGATCCGTCAGTTTAGCGAAGATTTGTCTCAAGCAAAAACGCCTCAGGCTGCCTGGGAATTTATGAAAAAATACGGCTTGTCCCGTTCTGATAAAAACTTTTGGCAGGTCTATGCTTTAGTGGTGGAAAAGGTCTTTGATCCGGCGACCAAAGAGCGTGGATATATTGATTTGAATCGCTACATTAATTTGTAGCCGACCTGATATTAGTAGCACGGAGAGTTTACTAAAATGTCTTCGGCTTCAAGGCGGCAAAGGTGATCTGCCAGAATCAGATTTTCGACTTCATCGCCGTGGCAGTTATAAACATGAAGGCGGACGCGTTTAAGCTGGGGACAGTCCTTTGAATTTTCACCGGGTGTTGCGTTTTCTAAGGTGCAGTATTTGATTAAATCACAGGCGTACTGGGTCTGGCTGTTGATGTTTGCATGTGCTGTGATTGAGCCCGCGACGAAAAGTGTGAAAATCATAGTTCGCATGAAAGTCCCCCCCCTGCGAACTGTACTAGTTTTTCAAAGGGCTTCGATCAACCATCAGTCATGACGCTGCGAGTCCCAAGGGTGTGCCTTCGTCGGCACGGTTTTCGCTAAGTAAACCTGTGCAGTGTTCTTTCGGCACCAAATTTGAAATCTTCGGGGGGGGATCGATGTCTAGGTTTGGCCTACTTCTGTTTACATTAAGTCTATGTAGCTACACCTGGGCGGGGGTTAGTCTTTCCGCCAGTGGTCGAGACGGTTGGTCCGAGCAAGATGGTGGGGACGCCGGTGACATTTCGGTTCGTCTGACTCAATCCGAAGATCAAATTCATATTCGTGGTCAGGTTCGTGGCGAAAGTGTCGCTAAGGTGCTTTCAGCAAGTGGGCAGGTTCTTACCCTGTATGCTCGTGGCGGTGATGGCGGTGATGGTGTCGATGGTCAGGACGGAGACCCGGGGCGTGATGGACGTGACGGATCTCGCGGGTATCGCGGTAGTGATGGCCGAGACGGACGTGACGGTCGAGATGGTACTTCATCAAGCCGTGATGGCCGGGACGGCGAGGACGGCCAAGACGGAGACGATGGTGGCAGCGGTGGCGATGGGACCGACGGTACGGATGGCCGTGACGGAACAAACGGAACTTCTGCCGGTGACGGTGGTGATGGCGGAAGCATTACTGTTTATGCTGAAGATGTTGGTTTGTTTATGCATGTGTCTGCCTCGGTTACTCGTGGTTCGGGTGGAACTGGTGGCCGAGCTGGTATTGGCGGTCGCGGCGGAGAAGGCGGTGACGGTGGCTATGGTGGTGCTGGCGGCGACGGTGGCGATGGTGGAGATGGCGGTCGTGGCTACCGGTGCTCGACCAGCGAAGCCCAGAATGGTTGTACCAACGGAAGTGATGGTCGTGATGGGCAAGATGGTGATGATGGTCGCCGTGGTCGTCGTGGACGTGATGGTGATGATGGCTCGCGCGGGCGCGATGGGTCCAGCGGTTCTGATGGATGGGATGGGCGTTCTGGCTCCATCACTTTAGTCCAAGTCGATGCTTCTGGTCATTCTCAGGCGAGCTACGAGTATTCGGATCGGTTTAATCTTCGTGTGATGGACTATCAAGTCGTCGACGAAAACAAGGACGGCATTTTTGAGCCGGGTGAGACTTATTATATTGAAAAAATACGGGTCAAAAACTTGGGTAAGATGGGTCTGCCGGCTGGAGGGTTAATTTCTGTTGCCGCAGGAAACGACCAAACTGGAAACAATCTAGAGGTCTTGCCAGCGATTGCCGGTGGGCAGACCTATTTGGTTCAAGGGGCTGTCAGTTCGAAGGTNCCAGCTAATCAGGCCGTCGGGACACAAATCCAAGTTCGTGCTTCGGCGTCGTTNCGAGGGCTATGGTTTAGGGGATCAACGAAGTATTTAAATTTTCCCGTGCGCTATCCCCTGCAGATTGTGTCAGTTCAAAGTACGGACTACCTGACTTTTGATGATGTCCATCAGATGAAAATCCAAGTTAAAAATATCAGTACGAAAGCACATGATAAAATTCGTATCGAGCACGCTCTTCAAGGCGACTTTACCTACCAGGTGACACAGCCAGTGTCTTCCATTCCCGCAGGCCAAACCGCCGTTGAAATCGTTGAATACAAAGCGGTTAAAGATCAGGTGGCAGCTTATCATCAGTCGGTCATCCGTTCAGAGATTCAGCGAGATGGACGTGCTTACGACGGATTTGAAAAATCATGGCAAGTGGTTCCAAGCTACGCGCCGAACCCTCAAGCCCTAGCGGTTCTTGTGGTGAATCATCACGACGAGCAGCTTTATCAAGACATGGTCGAAGGCTTTGAAGAAGTCGGTGTGTCTTTTGATCTTTTTGATTTGCGTCTCAACAAGCTGGAAGACATCGACGCCCTTGATTATAAGGATCGCTTGGTCATAGCCATCCAAGGGCCCCAATTTGGTGGAGATCAGAAAAATGTCCTGTCCGAGTGGTCCAAGCAACAGCTTCATATGGGGAGCTTTTCTGGATTCGAATTAGAAAAAAACTCGAGCTATAAATTTCGACGAGCGGTCCATCAGACAAGCTATTTCGAATTGGCAGATCCAGTTCAGCAGTTGCAAAGTATGATTTTTGATCTGATGCCCTTCGAGACCAAAATCAGTTTTCACCTGAAATACTTGCAATCCCAGTCTGACTTTTTGGCCAGTATTGAGTCGGCGATCATTCAGACTCTAAAGCAAGAATACAACCTAGCTCGTGACGAGTTTCGTGTGTACAGCCGAGGGGAACCCCATATTCGAGATTTTGCCGAACAAACAGTAGCGCTTGATCCCGTTGCTCACTTCGAACAACGCAGCCGTCGTTTATCACTGTATCCGCAAATCGATGATTTTATTCGTGGTGGTCGTGCGGGCAACTACCTTCACGAAAATGTTCTGGGGCCGATGAAGCAGGCTTGGAAGGACCTACAAGAGCTTCAAGAAAGTTGCGGCAAGCTGATTGGAACCTATAAAAACATGGACGGAGATTGGTTTACTTTTAGAAAAAGTTTCTGGGGTGGGGACATCATTGGTCACAATGCTGACAAGTCCATCGAGTTAGAAGGTGATCGTCGGCAAGACCCTGGCCGCTGGACATTAAAATACAAGCTTCAGGGCGCTAAGCATAACGCGGTTTTAACGACCAGTTGTCCCGCCGATAACCCCGTCGGGCAATTGGATATCGTTTGGGGTCACGATAACAGTCAGACGACTTTGTTTAAGATCTCGCCGGATTACCAAAGGGAGCCCTGATGAGGGCCCCTTGGGGTGATTAAGCAGGTGTCTGCGTCCAGCTATCAAAGAGGTCTAATTTTTTAAGTGTTCGGTTTACATTCGAGTTGCCTGGCGCAACAGACACCGAGACACCGTTTTCTTTTAACTTAGTGATGGCGTCGTCTAAAGCGAAGGCGCCACTAAGATCGATGAAAACGACGTTTGATAGATCGATCAAAACAGACTGTGACTGTGATAATGATTCTAGGGGTTCCATCAGGCCTCGGATCGAGCCGAAAAATAAAGGCCCTGATGGGGCAAATCGAACCACGTCGGTTTGAAGCTCGGGCTCGGGCTTTGAAATCTGCTGATGCTGTTGATATACATTCGCCATTTCTTGCACAAACCGAAAACAGGCCAGGGCCATGCCGATCCCCATTGCGACAAGAAGGTCGTGAAAGACCGTTACAAGTAAGACCGTCGTAAACACGATCATGTCAGACGCCGGTAATCGGTGGACAATATTTAGGACGCGGTAATCTAAAATATCGATTCCGACCTTGAACAGAATTCCCGCAAGGACTGGGATGGGGATAAGGGCTGCGATGGGGCCTAGGAATAAGGCGATCGCTAACAGGACCGCACCATGAACAAAGCTGGCAAAGGGTGTGCGTCCCCCAGATTGATAAAGGGCCACGGACCGCATGGTGGCTGTTGCTGTTGTCAGTCCACCAACCAGGCCGGCTGCCATATTGGCAAGGCCCTGTCCGAACACTTCGCGATCAGGACTGTGTTTGTCTCCGCTGAGGTTGTCGTTCACTAAGCAGGTCAATAACGAGTCGAATACAGCCAGTCCGGCCAGTGAGGCGGCAGGTCCGATATAGGCTCCTAGGTCGTACTTCGAGAAGTCCGGGAAGTACAAGGCCGGTAAGCCCATTGGGATGCTTCCGATGTATTGTACATCCATCTGTAAAAGATTGGCGACCACAGTGAAGATGATCAGTCCCACTAAGGTCCCTGGGATTTTACTAAGCGGTGGTATGGCTTTGGTTATGCGCGGATAGGCCAATAGCAAAAGCAGTGTTCCCAGTGATAGGAACACCGATCCTGGATTGATATGCGTGAATGTGTATGGCAGGCCTTCGATAACGGCTTCAACGGACCCCGCTCCGTCGACTCCAAGAAAGGGGTTGATCTCTAAAATCATAACTAACACCCCGATCCCGCACATAAACCCAGCAATGACGGAATAGGGTGTGTAGTAAATCAACTGGGAGACGCGTAGTAGCGACAGTCCGACAAGCATCAGTCCACTAAGGGCGATAATTGTGAAGGCGAATACGGCATCCGGTGATCCGTCGGCAAGGGTGAAGCTTGTCATGATAACAGCCAGCTGAGCCATCTTCGGGCCTGTCGGACCGCTGACTCCTATTCGTGAGCCACCGAAAAGGCTACCGATGATTCCGCCGCAGACCGCGCCCCAAAGACCGGCGGAGGCCCCAAGGCCAGAGCCAACTCCGAAGGCAAGCGCCAGAGGTAGAGCGATAAAGGCAACCGTGATCCCGGCCATGATGTCGATCTTCCAGTTTGAAAACAATCCGACGAAATTCTTTTTAGGACTGACTTCCTTTAAGCTACCCCAAAGAAACCGTCCTAGATCAGCTAGAACCCCTCGTCGCTGATGATCACCCAACATATGTCGCACCTCGCTATTGATTTGAGTTCTAATGATCGGTCAAAATTAGGCATACATAAATTAGAATTAATAGAAGTTTAACTTCGTAAAAACAGATATAATATGGGTTCAAATCGAACCAGGTCCAGTCTGGCGGAAGTAGTGGTGAAGTCTTGATAGAAACCTTAAACCATAAACATATCTTTTATTTTTGGGTGGTCGCCAAACGGGGCAGCATTATGAAGGCCTCGTCCGAACTGAACGTTTCGCAGTCATCGGTCTCCGAGCAAATTCGTCTTCTTGAAGAAAGCCTTGGCGTTCAGTTGTTTTATAGATCCAAAAAGGGGGTATCGACCACTGAATACGGGAAAAGAATATTTGCGATTGTAGACGAGTTCTTTCCTAAGCTGGACGAACTTGCGGAAAGCTTGCTGAATCACAAGTCAGCAGATGTTCGGTTTTTAAATATTGGATTGGCGCCAACGCTATCAAGCCAGGTGCGATATGCTTTTAGCTATCCGTTCATTGAAGATATTCACTTCACGGTGAAAATACACCGGGGTGAGAATAGCTATTTACGGCAGGCCTTCGAGCAACGTGAAATCGATATCATTTTGACAGCCAATGAAAGTCTAAGCCCTAATATTTCGTCGGAGAAGCGTCTTCTAGGAAATAAAAAGATCGTGTTTGTTGTCCGGAAGTCTTTTGCAAAGGGTAAGGCTTCCTTAAAGGATTTGGATGGGTACAAATTTATCAACTATACGACGGATGCTGATCAGCACTATCAACTAAGAGACTACCTAAAAAGTAAAAACCTTCGGCCGATTCGCATTGCTGAAATTGACGATATTCTTTTAGTGAAGTCCGTTGTGCTTTCAATGGATTGCTTTGCGGCGATTCCATATAAAGTGGTCGAAAAAGAAGTCGATGAGGGCAGTTTAGTGGTCATCGATACGCCACCAATAAAGTTTCAGCCAACACTGCGTGTTTTCTATCGAAAAGAACTGGTCTCGGAGCGATTTAACAACTTACTTTCCCAGGCCGAGCAGGGGTTGGCCGAGTTGTTTTCTTGATGATGATTTAAGGACAGGACAGGACGGGACGCACACACCCTAGAGCGCGTGCATCCCGCCTGTGTTGTTAAAAGGCTTATTTCTTATCGTTGTTGTCTTCGTTGTCTGGAGCGTCCTGGGCACTTAGTCGCTCGAAAGCGGCCTTAAGCCAAATCGTGGCCGGAACTGCAGCAAGAAGCAACAGTACAAACTGTAGTTCGTCTGACATAGATGGTCTCCCATTTAAAAAGTTTTAGATTTAAAACGAATTAAACGAGACGGCTCATATTAAAAACGAACAAAGAAAAACGTAGACTGGCTTCCATAGTAAGGGCGTTGCGCTTTTTTGGGCAGCCGTCGCAGACGGTAATCCGAGGCGACTTAACACGGAATAAAAGTGTCCAAAGGCTGTCTTACTGGAAGAGGCCTCTGGTTTTGGGCTGAATGTGGTGAGTGCTTCGTAGGAGCTTCGTAAAACCGGTGCGGATACATAGCTTTGTTTGCCATGAATCGTGATCTGTTCCGAGCTAAATACATCTGCCGGCTCCAGTATCATCTGGGATTGGAGAAGCAAAAGTAATAGGACAAGTAACTTGATCATTGTGTTAAAGGTACTGCCGGCTAAATGAGGTGTCAAAGTGTGCAGAGGTGGGCGTGCAAAATCGGGACAGACGTGGGTGTAAAATGTCTTTTTTACCGACTGAATCGGCTGTCAAGATCTGAGTTGTTTAGATAATTTGTAGATTTAAAAGTTCCTTGTCTTACCAAAATGGCTGGGCTACTTCCTGGGTTATTGAAAACGAACCGAAGGGGAGAGCATATGAAAAGTCTGTTACTAAGTTTGGCTTTATTGGTTTCATCGAATGTGTATGCCGATGATCTTAACCGACAATGTCGTATGGCCTATAACGAAGCCTATGATGAGCTTAAAGATCGTAGTGAACAATTTAATGAAGGTGATCTTTCTCGTGGTGAATTTGCAGCCCTTGTGGTTGGGATTACAACCGAGTTAGGCGCGGTTCGAGTTACATGCCGGGTCTTTGAAGATCCTGACAATCGTAGCTGCGTTGACGCCTATAAAGAACGCTTTTGGCGCTTGCGTGACGAAATCAAAGTCGCAGCTGTGTTAAGTGGGAATCAAACCGAAGTTGATATGAGTATCGTTCGTGAAATCGCCAGTGACTTTGAAAACGTGATTCATCGTCTGCGCTGTGGCGACTTGGACTAGCTAGTTGACGCAGGATTGGCCACCAATGTTGGTGGCCAATCAGGAAAACAGTACCCAGCCTGCGGTAAAGTAGGTCATAATCAAATTTTGATTGAAGGTGATGATGATTGTACTTGTAGTGGGCTCAACGGGTGCTGGTAAAACGACTTATGCGCGAAAGCTTGCGCCGGATTTACCGGGTGTTGTTTATTCTATCGATAACTGGATGAAGTCTATGTTTGGCGCAGATATGCCCGAAGATCCTCAGCCCGAATGGTTTTATGAAAACCAACAGTGGTATGTTCAGCGAATTGCGCGTTGTGAAAAGATGATCACCGATTTGGCGACTCAGCGGGCAAAGGTGGGTCAGCAAAGTATTTTGGACCTTGGGTTTTCAACAGAAGAACATCGAAAGCTGTTTATCGATCATTTCAAAGACTTAGATATTCCTGTGTCGATTCACTACCTAGATGTTGATGTTGACGAGCGTAAACGTCGTGTTCGAAATCGAAATGCTGTCAAAGGCGATACCTATGTGATGACTGTCGATGATTCATTGTTTGGGTATATGGAAGAAATCTTTGAGTCTCCAACAACCAGTGAGGGCGTCGAGGTCCACTGGGTCGGTGAGTAAGCAGTACATCTTCGGTTTATAGCTAAACGTGTCTGTTTTTAAAGGTCCATCTTAGCTAAGCTTTTTAACGACAGAACACTTTAGGTAAATAGATCCATGGCCGGGCAATTTGCAGGCGATATCATGGCCATCAACAGGATCATCTAGTAGCCGAATGTTTTTCACCTTCGTGCCGGACTTGATCGTGTCCTTACCCATTTTAAGGTCTTTCGTTGTGGCCACCGTATCTCCAGTAGATAAAGGAACTCCGTTGGCATCCAAAAAGGCGGGCGTGCTTTCACTGCTTGAAGTCGAATCACCCGGATTGTCTTGTGCCTGAGGATTCCACTCGTGAAAGCACTCGGGGCATGCCCACATATTGCCATCTGGGTAGGTGTTACTTGAATTGCATTCGGGGCAGTTATGATTTTGTTCTGACATAGGAAACCTAAAGCGCTCGTTGGATGCCCTTGGGGAACCAGCATCGAGGGCGTGGAAGTTGAAGTGCGCCATGAATGGCTGTATCTAGGCGACACTGGGGTTCAGGATAATATGTGGGGTCGGTGTTGACGGTGTCCGCGATGATTGCTGATGCAAAGTCAAAGGCAACATCAGCGTTTTCATAATTGCGGAAATAGGCCACGTCACTTTGAATGGCTTTTAGGCTTCGAAGGCAATGCGGATCTTTTGGGTTGTAGGTCTCACATAGATGAGTCAAGTAAGGGTCATTGGGGCTTGGCTGTTCTTGTAGGTGCTTAAAGACGATGGGAAGGCAGGTCTTAGTGGCAAAGTAATCGGCTTGCCCTTCTGTAGAGCTGCCTGAGGTTTTATAAGGGGCTCCGCCGATCCCGTGACCGATTTCGTGGCAGGCGGTTTCAGCCAAACCATCTTTGGTCATTTCGGGTTGTCTGGCAAACCCTCCAAACAAAAAGATGTGGTGTTTTGTTTCGTGTTGAAGTTCAAGCTTCGAATAGGAGGCATGAACCATAGGCAGCTGCCACCAATAGTCGGGGCCAAATCCAGGAGCATCGTTAATATGTAAGCTGTGCGATGAGTCTGGGCGCAGTTCTGAAAATGCCAACTCTAGGGCCGTGCGAACTTCATTGAATTCTTGTCGGTCGAGAGCAAAAACCAGATTTGGAAAAATTAAAAGAAATGCGAAGTACTTCATTTTCATGGAATTACTTCTTCGGAAGGCATCGGTAAATGTATGATGCTGACCATTATTTTAATTGCCGATGCCCACTGAGCTTTTGAGGGTATGGCCCCAAGCCCCCGCTGTTTTGAAACTGATGGCGATGTAGATAGACAGCATCTAGCGGAGGTTTAAGGTCATAAAGGCTGAAGTTAGATTAAGTGTTGTTCTTTTTTGGACTTCACTTGAGTCAGAATGGCGTGTTGAGCATCTGTCATCAGCCTGTAAACATCTTCTCCGGTTTTCTCGGCGCGAACATCCTGGTGATTTGGCAAGCGAAGCTCGACATTTACTGCAAAGGTATTAACGCCGGCGCTGGCCGTATTGTTTATCGTTTTAAGGTTCACTACCAGGTTCGTCGCTTTAGGAGAGAATGACAGAATTTTTTCAGCGCGTTCAAAAATATGAGACTCAATGGCTTCTGTTCGCTCTAGGTCGCCCCAAATGATTTGTAGTTTATCCATAGATACTCCTTCGGTTGCACCTATCATGCAACCGAACTGGAGCCGAGGAAATGATATTTGTCAGTGTTTTAGGTTCGTCTATTGGGATAAGGCTTTTAAAAGCACTTTTTTAAAGCGGGGGTAGTCCTCAAAGTGAGGCATATGGCCAAGGTTGTCGAGTTCATATAACTTGGCGTTCGGGAAGCGCTTTGCGACTTGTTTGCCTAACACTTGGTATTGTCCAAGCTTGGTGCTTTTTGACTTTTTCCACCCGCGTCCAGGTCCTGTGCGGTCGCGAGTCCCGTTGATGATCCGAGTCGGGACTTTGATGGATGACATTTTTGTCGTGATGTCTTCGCTGAAAATAGGCCCATAGGTTAAAGCGTTGTTCCATGCAATGATCTTCCAGTCGGGATGGTTCATCTGGCCAAGGTGTGGGACAAGAAGCTGCTCGTAGCGGTCGCTCCATTTGCCGTCATAGTAGTTGGCTTTTTGATAGTTACGCATCTTTTCTGGAGTCTTGCCGAGCTCACTTTGGTAAAAGAACTCGGGGTCTTTATATTCGACTAAGTCCAAGTAAGGCTCTAGCCCGATAGAGTTTATCAAAATCAACTTTTGAACCTGGTCAGGTCGGTAGTAGGTCAAATGGGTTGCAAGCATGCCTCCCATGGAATGGCCGACTAGGGTAAAGCTATCGATGGATAGCGATTTTAGAAGTTGAAGCGTATTGTGGACCAACTGATAGAAGCTGTATTGATAGTGATCGGGCTTACTGCTTTTCCCAAAGCCGATTTGATCCGGCATGATCACTCGATAGCCCTGCTCGACCAAGTCCTTAGCGATGAAATCCCAGTAGTAGGCGCCAAAGTTTTTACCATGAAGTAGGACGATCACTTTTTTAGAGCTCGAGTTCAAATCCATATAAGCCATCGATAAGTTTTGTCGTTGTGATTTGAATTCGAATTTAGAAACGGAAAACGGATAGGGATAAGAATCTAAGTCTTTGTTGTATCGTGGGTTTCCTGACTTGGTGCTTGCGCAGGCATTTAAAAAGATAGCAATACATAAAATTAAGATTCGCATGGAGGGCTCCTTCGCTGATTCGGAGCCTAGATGGTATAGCTATTGGATTTTAGTGCAAGCAATGGGGTGGATCACCAATCATAGTTCAACGAGGTCTATAGAACTGGCTTGGGCCTTGGCAAAGAAAGGCTGGTTTTCGACGAAAGGCCGGTGTGCACTGTGTGATCCATTCGCCTCGTTTGTAGTGGGCGTAGCCATACCACCATAAGATACGATCTTGTTGGTTGACGGGGTATTCGTGGGGGTAAACCTCAGGGGAGTGGTCGTTGACTGAAAAGCACCAACCATAAGCCAGCATCTCGTCATCGCTAATAACTTCCATCGAGTCCATGCCCGTCGGTGTCCCAAAAATGGATGCAAATCCTTGTTCGGTACCGACAAATGGAATTTCGCTTCGTTGTAGGACGGCCAAGGTGATGGCGCCTGCTGAGCTTGTCGAGTGTGCTGGAGTTTCAATCACTGTTAAAGGTCGTTGGTCACAGGGGCCGACAAAGGTGATCCATGCCGCCGAAGCCTTCACAGAGGCAAGCCCAACAAAAAGAAAGACGGTAACAAGTAAACGACCCATATGTGCTCCACTTGGTTTGTTCTGCTAGGTTGTAACCGTGAGCTGGGTCGGTGTGTATCTAAGTGAAGTAATGATGCAAGGCGCAATCAATCAGGTGGAGGCACCATTTCTTTAACTGTGAACAGTCGTTTGGTGGAAGGAGGCCTCGATGTTGACGAGGCCTCGCGTGGATTAGTTTAGGTGATTCAGGTGATCCTCAATAAATGAAGCAATGAAGTAGTAGCTATGGTCGTAGCCGTCACGATAGTTCACCTTGAGCTCTTGCTTGCTTTGAATGCAAGCCTCTTCAAAGCGTTTGGTCTTTAGCTGTGGTTCGAAGAATTCGTCGGACAAGCCCTGTTCGATAAGAATCTTGTTTGGGTGCTTGTGTCCAGATTCAACCAGATGGCAGGCATCGTACTGGTTCCATAGGTTTTCGTCGGGACCAAGATATCCGGTGAATGCTTTTTGCCCCCAAGGGACTTTTGATGGATTTACAATCGGTGAAAAAGCTGAAATCGAGGTGAAAAGGTTGGGGTTGCGAAGCCCCAAAACAAGAGCGCCGTGCCCACCCATGGAATGACCTGTGATGGAAAAGCTGGTCGTCGAAAAAGCCGAACTTAGCATGGGTATGAGCTCGTCGATCACATAGTCATACATTCGGTAGTGGTCACAGTAGCCCGGTGTTGTGGCGTTCAGATAAAAGCCTGCACCCGAGCCAAAATCGTAACTGTCATGTTCGTTGGGTAGGCTCAAGCCTCTTGGTGAGGTGTCTGGACATACGATCATGGTGTTACTGTTGGCCAGGTGCTTTTGGGCCCCAGCTTTTGTAATGAAGTTCTCTTCGGTGCAGGTCAACCCAGACAGCCAAAGAATAATACGCTCAACCTTATTAGATTTGGGCATGAAGTATGAAAACTTCATGTCCGTTTTGGTTACCTGAGAGCTGTGGCTACAGAACGCGGTCTCGCCATCAAAGGTTTTATGAGATTTAGTAATATTAAAATTCATCACAGGTCCTTTACATTGTGTAGTCGATAACAGTTCGAATACTTTTTCCTTCGTGCATGAGATCGAAGGCTTTGTTGATTTCCGACAAAGGAAGTTTGAAGGTCACCAGATCATCAAGATTGATGGCTCCAGACATATAGTCGTCCACGTACTTCGGTAGTTCGGTGCGGCCTTTGACTCCGCCAAACGCGCTTCCGCGCCAAACTCGTCCAGTCACAAGTTGGAAGGGGCGGGTTTTGATTTCTTCGCCGGCTCCTGCGACGCCAATGACGATCGACTCACCCCATCCTTTGTGGCAGCACTCTAGGGCTGATCGCATGAGGTCGACATTTCCAACACATTCAAATGAATAGTCGACGCCTCCGTCGGTCATTTCGACGATAACCTCCTGGATAGGTTTATCGAAGTCTTTTGGATTGACGCAGTCAGTGGCTCCAAAGGCCTTTGCCATTTCGAATTTATCTTTGTTGATGTCGATGGCAATAATTCGTCCGGCTTTTGCCATCTTTGCGCCTTGAATGACAGAAAGGCCAATCCCGCCCAGTCCGAAAACAGCGATACTTGCCCCTTCTTCGACTTTCGCTGTGTTTAAAACGGCGCCGATTCCGGTGGTTACTCCGCATCCAAGAAGACAAACTTTATCAAGAGGAGCTTCTTTGCTGACTTTGGCCAAAGAGATTTCTGGAAGAACCGTGTACTCGGCGAAGGTTGATGTCCCCATATAATGAAAGATCGGTTTTCCGTCCTTTGAAAAACGGGACGTTCCATCAGGCATAAGCCCTTTGCCTTGAGTGGCTCGAATTTTTTGACATAAGTTCGTCTTTCCCGAGGTGCAGAACTTACACTCGCCACACTCCGGCGTATAAAGTGGAATGACGTGGTCGCCGACGGCAAGGCTGGTAACGCCTTCACCGACCTCGGTGACAATGCCGCCACCTTCGTGCCCTAAAATAACGGGAAAAAGTCCTTCAGGGTCTGCGCCAGATAAGGTGTAGGCATCTGTGTGGCAAACGCCAGTAGCAATAATTTTGACAAGGACTTCGCCTTTTTTGGGACCTTCTAGGTCAACTTCTTCGATTTTAAGCGGTTGGTTTGGTCCCCACGCGACAGCGGCTTTGATTTTCATAAAGGTCTCCATTTTTTCGGTAAATCCCGATGATAGAGGTATCTATGGTTGTTGACAATTTTGACGTCAGTAAACAGATTGTTGATATATGGAAACAGTTAAAGACCTTGGTCATATCTATTGTTTTGTAAAAGTGGGACAGTTTAGGTCCTACTCGCAAGCTGCAACTGCTTTAGGGGTGTCGCGCTCGTTTCTAAGTAAAAGCGTCAAAGAGCTTGAAGATAAACTTGGTGCAGCATTGTTAAAGCGAAATACGCGCGCCGTCGACTTTACTGAATTTGGAAAACACTATTACCAGTCCTGCGTCGGGCACCTCGATGAGATCGAAAGAATTTCGAAGCATTCTAAAGAACAGTTCAAGCCAACCAAAGATAAGGTGCGGGTATCCTTGGCCGGTGCTTACGGCGAGGATGTGATTGCTCCAATGCTGGCAAGCATAGCTACGAAGAACCCGGGAGTTGAAGTTGATCTCGTGTTTTCGACGGAGCTAGTCGACATACGATCTGGGGAATACGACCTGGCCATTCGGGTTTCGTTGTCTCAGCCAAAAAAAGGGCACGCTTTTCAAATTTCCG
>NYZX01000098.1 GCA_002686065.1 Pseudobdellovibrionaceae bacterium
GTTTTTGTTGGGATTGCGTCCTCAAGGCGCTTTAGCCGATGGAGTGCTCTTCAGGCTTTTTTTGAAAAAATCCCTTTAGGAAACAAGTTCAAAGAAGTATTCGAGGCCGTAAACAGTTACGGAAAAGAAAAGTCCGTTTTGGTAAAGGCCTACTTTTTAAGTCTTGTTGCTCAGAGCTTATCATTGGTTTTCATGTACGTGACGAGTTACGTGATTGACGTGTCGGTTCCCGTTGAAGCCTTTTTGTTCGCTGTGCCTTTAGGGTTTATTGTTATGTCGTTACCGGTGTCACCGGGTGGCGTAGGGGTTGGCCAGGTTGCATTTTTAGGGTTGTTTGGTCTGTTTTTAGGTTACGAAATTCCTGCAGCGGCATTTATCATGACAGCCTTTCAGGTGGCGTCGCTACTGTATGGGTTGGTTGGGGCTGCTATTTTTGTACGTGGGCACAAGCTGAATCTAAGTGAGGTTAGCGGATGATTGATGATCATAGTAAGCTGCTTTCATCGACGTTGCTGAAGCTGCACCATCGTGGAGCCAAGCAAAACGTTCAGCGGATTCTTGTGAAGACCCATGAGGCCGACATTGCCGAAGTATTAAAAAGTTTTACTCCTGCGGACCGTCTTGCGATTTTTCAGTTGGAACCATCCTTGGAAAAACGAGCTTCGATACTTTCGTACTTTGATNGCGACATCCAAAGTCAGCTGGTTCAGGAGCTTCAGACTCCACTTGTAACGAAGCTCGTCAGTCGAATGGATTCTGATGATGCAGCAGACTTGTTGGGGGCNCTTGACCAAGANGTTTCNCANAANATTCTTGATTCGATGGTGAAGGAAGAGTCTGAAGAGGTNGTCGATTTGATGGCCTATCCGGAGGACTCGGCGGGCGGAATGATGAGCTCGGACTTCTTNGCTGCTAACCAGACTTTGACNGTTGCAGACACAATTAAGCAGATTCAGGTGGAACAAGATGACAATATGGTTNTGTTTTATTTGTANGTCCANAANGACAANGATCAGCTTGTTGGTGTGCTTAANTTAAAGCAGTTNCTGTTGTCCCGGCCAAACGACACCCTGAAAGAACTGATGTCCTCAGACGTGATTACTGTGGACGTCGAAGAGACCCAGCAGAATGTGGCAAAGCTGGTTGAACGTTATGACTTCTTGTCCGTTCCAGTNGTTGATTCATCTAACAANCTGGTTGGTGTCATCACTGTGGATGACGTTATCGATGTGATCCGGGAAGAAGCTGAAGAAGACCTGCTTGCGATGGGGCGAGTAGGGACAGATTTAGGGGCTTCATTACCAGAGCAACTTCGGCAGCGACTTCCTTGGCAGTTCCTTACTTTCGGAGCTTCATGTGGAACCTTTGCTTTGATCTATTTATTGGCTCAGCGAATTGGGACTCAGCTAGAGCTNGGGATGTCGTGGATTGTCTTGGCTTTTATTCCGATGATTCTTGCGCTAGGTGNTACCGTCGGTTCTCAGTCCGTGACTATGTCTGTTGGGGCTTTGCGGGCTGGCAAGTATGACTACACTCAGTTTGGAACCTATTTAAANCGTGAGCTTCAGCTGAGTATCGTCTGTGGTTTGGTCTTTTCATCTTTGGTTTGGTTGATGGGTGAAATGATTTTTCCTCAGTTTCGTCATAGCGTGAACTTGGGGTTGGCCTTGTATGCACAGGTGGTTTTTGCTTCCATCATAGGGTCGTTTATCCCGGTAGGTCTGACTCGAACGGGCTTTGACCCGACTGTCGCTTCGGTTCCTCTGTTCACTGCAATTGCAGATGTCTCAGCTATTCTGGTTCTGTTTTTAGGTATGCAGATCATTTCTTTATGATCGTCGAAGAAAAGCTGATTATTCTTAAGGCCCACAAGTACGGCGAGTCAGATTTGATTCTTCACGCCTTAGGTACTCGAGGACACCGGGTCGGTTTAATTGCAAAAGGTGCTNGGAAAAGTCGAAAGCGNTTTCCCGGAGGCTTATTAGAGCCGACTCATGTTATTCTTGGAACCTATAAAGTTAAAAATACCGAGCTTATGAATGACCAGTTATCTTTGTTGCAAGANGCGACATTGGTAAAAGACTTTCCNGGTCTGCGGCTTGATTATGATCGCCTCGGCTTGGCTTTAGAACTTGTGAAAACAGTCGACCTTGTCGCGCCAGCCGGAGCACAAGATAACCAAGGTCTTTTCAANCTTTTGGGGCACAGCCTTATTCAGTGTGAAACATCAGACCANCTAGCNTATCTGCGCTTACACTTCGAGATGAAATTGCTTTATCAGCAAGGGGTCATGCCGCCTCATCAGAAACTTCAGAAGTTAGCTCAAATAAAAATCGCAGACCATCGTGACGTCTGCCAGGATTTTGACGAGCTACAAAGTTTACAGTCCATTGTTTCACATCATTTAGATCATTATCTTGGGCAAATTGAAAAAGCCGATTCCTAACAACTAAGGCTTCGAAACCACACGCAAGACGGCCGGCTGACCGAGAGACCTAATCTGAAGTCGAATTGAGGTTGTCGTTTTTACGGGAAACTGTGCTATGACCGCACTGTTCGGTCTAAGCTCACCCTTTAGGTTGCGTAGTTGACTGAGGGCGGTGCTGTGAAGGGACCTAGGGGCCGATATAGACAGTATTTCAAGGGTCGATTCTGATGACAGGTTTTCAAAAACCACTCGTTGAATGGGTTCTGGCAGTTGCAGGGTCCATACTTCAGTTCGGCCAGATACCACCAGGGCATCACAGTAGAGCTGCGTTGCCGTACGGAACTGACGACACGGGTTTGCTTCCGCAGTCGTCGAAAACACGGCAACCAACAGGTGAGCCCCAATNACAGCTAGAATTTTTAAGCTATCCCCAAACATCCATTAAAAACTCTAGTCGAACATCGGTCGCTTCCGTAGGGGATTCCCGGTTTCGATGATTTATTTGATATTCGCTTAAGCAATTCATGAAATATCTACACATCCATATTGGACCGCCTTATAGGTCCTTAATTTGTGCAGAACTATTTCTAATGTTTGGGCTGTCAAATTGAAATCAGTGCAAGCTTATCAGACGTATAAGCCATTTCTGTCATTTCGGTTCAAACTCGTGAAATATTTTTGTCTTCGGATGATTGTCTACCCCGGCCGCAGAAGCTCGACTAGTTATCGACNTGTACCTCGGGGGGGGGGTTGGGGTGTTCAAAACACANATCATCACTACATGCTTATTTCTTCTGGTNGGATTTCTGTCGGGGGAGGCGTTTGGATCTTGGGACGACTACTTCGCTCAATTTCTTGGTAGTGATGCAGTGGTTGGGCACCTCCCGGAGCGACAGGCCTTGCTTCAATGGGCGAAGGATCCTGATTTTCAGGCCAGCGCGCATGGCTGGGATGGCTATTCTCAGTGGCAGGGTTCTGTCTGCACCGGAAAACTTAAACCCACGAGCGCTTCACAAGCGGGGAAGCGATATCACTCGGTCTATGANGCTGAGTATCCAGACTGGCGTGTCTACCGGCCGAATATACCNGCCTGTCGGCAGCNCGGTCAGTGCTACGAAAATGCGAAGCTGAAGGCCTATCTGATGTCCGATCTTTATCAGGACTCNTGTGGNGTTGTTTATCGTGGCTACTTCGCNAAAATTTTTTTAGTGCATAAAGAAACGGTTCAAAGCNTGGTTTCACTGGGGCGAAGCTTAAGGCGTGATCCAGATAATTATTTAACGATGTATATTCCCGGCGGGTGGAGCTGGGTCCAGCAAAATCGATTCATGGGCTTTGCGCCGGTGAAGTAAGGTCGTCCGGNTGGACGACCTTAGGGATTCCGAGAAGNTCTTATCTAGATGAAGATCTCATCATTTTTATCGCGTTATAGGCATTAGCCATTCCGTAACCAAAAACGGCATTAGGAACTCGTTCACCGCTGTAGTTTCCACAGCTTTGACGTGATTTTAATGGTACAGCCGACTTAGCTAGTAGCAGAGTTGTTTCATCCACTTTCCCAATCAGTTCAGGTATAGCTGACCATATCAGTGCAACGACACCCGCAACATGTGGGCCAGCCATAGATGTTCCTGATAGGTGGCGGTAGCGCGAATTGGTTGATCCAATATAAGCGGATCGAATACCAGACCCTGGAGCTGTCACAAAAGGGGCCAGTAATCCGTTAAACCTTGATGGGCCTCGACTTGAGAAGCTTGCGGCGTCGTTTTGATAGCGGTTATAAGCGCCAACGGAAAGAACATCNCCACTATAGTAGGCTGGTGGATTTTGAACNGATCCGCAATTTGGACCTTCATTGCCCGCAGAGACAACAACAAAAATACCAGCNGCTTTCAAAGCGCGAACGGCATCAAGNAACTCGCCGCCTGTGCAGCCTTCGGACGGAGGGCAGGACCATGAGTTGTTAATAATATGTGGAGCATAGTCGGCTCGGGCTGTTCGACCACGAAGGTCTCCGCGAACGAAAGGGGCNATAAAAAACTGAAAGCACTCAAGGTAGCTTGAAACTGTGCCAATGCCTTGGCCCATATTTCGGCAGCCAATCCACTTGGATTCCGGTGCAACGCCGATCTGATTGTTTTCTCCGGCGTAGCCAACAATCGTTCCCATCGTGTGGGTTCCGTGTCCGTTGTCATCACATGGGGCATTGGCGCGCCCGTTACAGNNCCTNTTGTCAGCTGAAATGGCGTCATGCCAANTGTAGTTGTGATTGACCTGTNCATTGNGGTACCCGCGGTACTGATTGCGAATCGATTCGTGTGTCCACTGATAACCCGTATCCTGGCCAGCGACGACGATTCCTCGTCCTTTTACTCCAAGCTCATTCCACACCTTGCTTGCTCCGACGAGCTCTAGGTGATCGGGAACTTCGATAAGTCCTGGGCTAAGGCCTTCAGTGGGGTCGACATCTGGTAAGTTCAGCTTTGATTTGGCATCTGTGCGTACAGCTTCGACTTCCGGTCGGGTTGCAAGCCACTGAACTTGTGACGCATTAGCTGATTCAACTGCGATTGCGTTCTCGATAAAAAAGCTTCGATGCTTTAATGATTGCTTTTTAAGGTATCGAAGAACGTTTTTCTGGCTTGAACTTGCTACCTGGCGGGCTTCATCGACAACGCTTTGAATACGATCTGCCCGTTTAGCAATGGCCTTTGATTTTTCAAATTTGGCCCGTGCAGAAAAGTAAACGATGACATTGGCCTGTTCACTTTTTTCCAACTGTTGCTTCAGATATGGTTGAACTTTATCGCTGGCTTGGACGACAGATAGGCCGATCAAGCTTGTCACGATCCCTATGACAAGACACTTCATTTCCCCTCCTTGGAAGTCTCCAAGGAAGAGTCTAAATCTATCTAATTGCTTAAACAATGTGCTGCCAAGGGGCGTTAGCCTTGGGCTGGGCGCTTTAGGCCTGAGGAAGAAGACAGTTCATGATGCTGTCGACGCGTTGTTTGGCGTGATCCGGCTCAGGAAAAACACGGTTTAGAACCTGCATTCCTTCAAGAAGCATAATAAGAACTTCTGCAATGGCTTTAGATGGGGCTTTCGAGGTGACTCCATCAACCGTCTTCGCTTGATCGATCAAGCCCTGAAAGAAAGTCATAGAACTTTCAAGGTAGTTCAAAATACGCTTTCGGATTTCAGGGTCAGTGCTGCTTAGTTCGACGGCTGAATTGGTAATCAGGCAACCGAAGCCTTCCACCCCATGAGAGCTATGTAGCTGCATTGAACAAAGCATTCCTTGTGCGATTTTTTCACGTGGTGTGCCTTCGCTAGCAAGAATACGTTCGAAAACCTGATCGAGTTCCGTTTCGTATTGATCAAAAGCCTGTAAGAACAAATCGCGCTTTCCGCCAAAGGTTCCATATAAGCTTCCTTTTTGAATGCCCATACAGGCGACAAGATCTTGCATTGAAGTCTGGCTGTATCCAGATCTCCAAAACTGAAGCATTGCTCGTGTTAAGACCTCGTCTTTATCAAATTCTTTGGGGCGAGCCATTTTCTTCTCCCTCTCTCTTTGCAGCCAAAATGAATGTGTCTTCTTATTCGGGCTCTCAGATGGATCTGAGAACTACCTATATCTACTTTATATGATTACATACACAAAACGTTAACATAAAATAACTATTATTTAACTCATATAGTCATTTTTCTATTAGTTTTATGGCCTTCAAAGAAACTATCGTTTCGCGTCAAACTAACGAGGTTTCCCAATGAAGGTGTAGTAAGGCATTTGGCTTAAGGGCAGATAAGGGATTTTTGTTTCACGCTCAGACAGGAGTTCGGTCTCAAATTGTGAAAGTAAAAATGGAAGGTGATCCGGATTGGGATAGACGCCGTCAAAGTTAAACCAGATCGGCCACAGGGTGCGCTTCATCCACCCGTGCTGAGCTAGGCCGGGTCCAGAAAATTTTCGTGAAACATAAAAATCCACGACTCCAAATTTTCCAGAGGGTTTAAGCCACTTTTTTGCGGAGCTAATCGCTGAAAACCAATCGGGGATCATGCTTAGTGAATACGAGAATGTGACATAATCTAGCTGCTCCGAAAGCTCCAGCTTCGAAACATCGGACTCGATGATTTCAACGTTTGACAGCCCTAATGTCTTAACGCGCTTCTGTGCCACAGCTAGTAAAGAAGGGGAGAGGTCGACCAAGTAGATTTTTTTAAGATCCTTCGCGCGATCACCAAGAAGTTCTAAGGTGATTCCTGTTCCGCACCCGAAATCGGCAAACGAGCTTTCTGGTTGAAGTTCCAATTGGTCGATCAGCTCTTGGCGGCCCGGTAGAAGGCGTTTGCGAAACTCATCATAGCCTTCAGCTTGGCCACCGTAGAACGATTCCAGTCGGCTTTTGTGATCTTGTCCGCGGGTTGGCTTTACAAGGTGTAGAAGTGTTTTTAAATCCGAGACCAGGGCCATGAGGCAGATCCTTAATGTTTCAACTGAGCAATGTAAAAGCTACCGTAGGTATGAACGCGGTCCTGCTGATGAAGCTCGGCCGCTAAATCTCGATTGTACTTCAAAAGGTCACCCATGGTTGATGTGCCGTTGGCGATCGCCACGCGAATCGGATCGACGAAGTCATTCATCAAGCCAGCGCTTCGCCAAATGACTTGGCTGTTGTCACGAGAAGCGTCGACGATACCTTGCCACTCTTGGTGCAAGACTTTTCGATTGTTGTCATAAAGCCAGTCCATGTGGTCAAGAAGGACAAATTTAGATATCGGTTTTTGGGTTTGTTTGAAGAACTCCACAAGGGTCATCGTTGAAGTTGATACTCGATCAACCAGTCCGGCTTTTAGCTTGTTGAAGTTAGACTCTTTTAGGTATTCAGGGCATCGATCTTTTAAATAGCTGCCGCTAAAGTAAAGCCACCAAAAATAGTTATCGCGCAGTGGGACCTTCGTGAAAACGGACTCAACGCAGTCTTGAATAAATTTTGCCATTCCGCCACTGTACTCGTTTTGGACCTGAGCTAACTGAGCTTTCGGTACACCAAGCAAAGACATGGTGATTTCTTTTTTAGAAATCCATGTCATCCACTCGGTCCAAAGAGTGTCTTTGATGTAATCGTCGTAAATCGCTTGTTGTTGTTCAATAGTTGTCGTGTTCCAGAGTGAGGCCATAGAGTCCTTCACCGCGCGTAGGTCAAGGTAGTGACCCATCAAGCGAGCAACCAGTCCGCTGGTCCCGTAAAAGTAAAACGTCGGGCGCCAGCGCGAACAGGTGAAGTAGTTCGAGTTCTTGCGCCAATATTTTAAAGCATCGTCGGAAAGGTGGTCGGCAAGCTGATCGTTTAAAATGGCTGCAAACTCAGGATGTGAGCCGGTGCCGAAAATTTGAAAGAAGGTTTCGAAATCAAGGGCTTTGATCCCAGCGATCTTCAAATTAAGAAGGTGGTTTTGTCTGGGGTTTACATCAATGCAGTGAATGGCTTCGGGCTCATCAAGAGCGTAGTCGAGGGCATTGCATCCCGCTGAAGTGATCATCGCAATGCGGTCTTCAGAGCCGATGTTCAACGCAATTCGGTCAAGTCGAGGGTCTTCCCAGCAGGTATTGTAGACAAGGTTGTTGCCGTGGACGAAATTGAAAAGGTTCTTGCTCCACCAGGCCCCGAGTTGGCTCATTGTACATCCTTTAGTTAGCAGCACGTTGTACTGTATCGTTTCCTGTCACTTCGGCCAAAACAGGCACTATTTCTTGTCAGAATCTGGTTAATGACTCTGACTGGTTCTGCCTTGGACCAACTCGGTGACCACCTCAGGCTCAGCTAGGGTGGAGGTGTCGCCAAAGTTATCAAACTCCTGTGCGGCGATTTTGCGCAATATCCGGCGCATAATCTTCCCGCTACGGGTCTTAGGCAGGCCCTTGCAGACCTGGATAAAGTCGGGTTTAGCAAAGGGGCCGATTTCACTACGTACGTGATTCTGCAATTCCGAGACCAAGCTCGTGCTGGCCTCCTGGCCGTCCATCAGCAGAACGTAGGCATAAATGCCTTGTCCTTTGACGTCGTGGGGAAATCCTACAACGGCGGCTTCTGCGACGGCATTATGCGCCACTAGGGCGCTTTCTATTTCCGCGGTGCCCATTCTGTGCCCACTGACGTTTAAAACGTCATCCACCCGTCCTGTAATCCAAAAATGACCGTCTTCGTCGCGTTTTGCTCCATCTCCTGTGAAATAGCGGTCTTCAACCTGTGAAAAGTAGGTTTCATAGAAGCGGTCAGGGTCCTTGTAGACTCCGCGCATCTGGCCGGGCCACGAGGTTTTCATCACTAAAAGGCCTTCTCCTGGTCCGCTAATGGGGGTCCCTTTGTCGTCTACCAAATCGGGTTGAACGCCTAAAAAGGGCTGCATAGCTGCCCCAGGTTTTAGGTCATTGACGCCCGGTAAAGGGGTCATCAGGATGCCGCCTGTTTCGGTTTGCCACCAGGTGTCCACAATGGGTGCGCGTTCGCCACCAGCATTTTTGTAATACCACCACCAGGCTTCAGGGTTGATGGGTTCGCCGACCGAGCCAAGAATGCGAAGCGAAGTTCGTTCGGTTCCTGAAAGCGAAACTTCGCTTTCTTTCATCAGCGCACGAATCAGGGTTGGGGCTGTATAAAGAATCGAGACTTTCAAATCGTCCACGATTTTCCAAATGCGATCACACCCAGGGTATGTCGGAGCCCCTTCAAAAATAACACTGGTTGCTCCGTTGGCAAAAGGTCCATAGGCAATATAGCTGTGCCCTGTAATCCATCCAATGTCGGCAGCGCACCAGTAAATGTCTTCGGGCTTATAGTCGAAGACCAGTTCATGTGTGTAAGAGGCGTAGGTCAGGTAGCCACCCGATGTGTGTAAAACGCCTTTCGGCTTGTTGGTTGATCCCGAGGTGTAAAGAATGAATAAAGGATCTTCGGCATTCATGGGTTGATAAGCCGCTGTGTCCTTGTAGGTAGGTAAAAGTGCCGTTACATCGACGTCCAAATCGGACGAAGGAACGGACTTCGAACCCGTGTGTTTCACACAGAAAACTTTTTTTACTTGCGGCGTTTTTTCTAGGCAGCTTTGAACATTCAGGCGAAGTGGGATCGTTTTGCCGGCGCGATAACCTTCATCAGCTGTAATGATAAACTCACTGTCGCAGTCATTGACCCGATCAGCTAAAGCGTCCGACGAGAACCCTGCGAACACCACCGAGTGGATCGCGCCAATCCGGGCACACGCTTGCATGCAATAAATCGCGTCCGGAATCATCGGCATATAAATCGTCACCCGATCGCCTTTTTCGACTCCGTGATCGGTGAGTAAGTTGGCCCATTTGCAAACTTTATGGAACAGGTCTTTGTAGGTCACCTGTTCAACCATTTCACTGGTGTCTTCAGGAACCCAATAGAAAGCAACACGGTCTGGGGTGTTTTCCATGTGTCGATCGACGCAGTTGTAGCTGACGTTGAGTTCTCCATCCTCAAACCACCGAACGTGGACCGGTTTGGTGTACTTCACATCAGATACTTTCGTGAATGGCTTATCCCAGTGGAGGCGTTGGGCTTGTTTAGCCCAGAACGCATCCGGATCAGAGACGGACTGGCGGTAGAGTTCGTCGTATTTTGCTTTATCTAAATGAGCCGATTGGCTCCACTGCGGTTTATTTTTTATCACGCTCATGGGGACTCCCTGATTTCGTTGTACAATGTGTACGAAACGGGTCGCTTCATGAAAAGAGAAAGCTGAAGTGTCGTTGCGTTGTGTTAGTTGTGGGGAGGGCTAAATCTTAGCTGCTTAAAATTTCCTCGTCGGTCAGTTCATCTTTTTCGTAGATATTTTCAGCTCTTCCAAGGATTCGGTGGTCGATTTGTCCGATGGCTTCGTGGTCTTTTCCGTCGTATTCGAACTGGGACAAAACATGTCTCATCGCATTCAGCCGGGCTCGTTTCTTGTCGTCCGAGCGAACAACCATCCAGGGGCTTAGCTCGGTGTCGGTGTACCGAAACATATCGGTTTTGGCTTCCGTGTATTGATCCCACCTAGACAGTGACTCGACGTCCATGGGGCTGAGCTTCCACTGCTTCAAGGGGTCCGCTGTTCGACGAAGAAAACGGCGAAGCTGTTCTTCACGGCTCACGGAAAACCAGAATTTAATCAGGTGAATCCCACTGTCGATGAGCATTTTTTCAAAAGCAGGGGCCTGCTTGTAAAATTCGTCGTAGTCCTCTTGTGAGCAAAACCCCATGACTCGCTCGACACCGGCTCTGTTGTACCAGCTACGGTCGAAGAAAACTATTTCTCCGGAGGTTGGAAACTGCTGGCTGTACCGTTGGAAGTACCATTGCCCCAGTTCCCGCTCAGACGGTTTTACCAGGGCAACGACTCGGGCACCCCGTGGGTTCAGGTGTTCGGTAAAGCGTTTTATGGCGCCACCCTTTCCGGCCGCATCACGTCCTTCACAAACAATAATCAGGCGCTGGCCTGTTGCTTTGATCCACTTCTGCATTTTGACCAATTCAATTTGAAGGACTTTTTTTCGCGCTTCATAAATCGGCCGTCGTAGCTTCTTATGATAAGGGTAGTGTTCGCCAATGATATCTTCGCGATCAATGTTTCGTACGCTCGCGATGACATCCCTTGGGATGTTGTGCTTGCTCGACATCTCGTCGATGTCGCCAGTTCCGATTTCTCGAAGCTTTGTAAGTAGGACTTCTGACTCTGTGATGGGCATAATGGCTTGACCTTGTTAATCCAGGTTTAATTAAAAAACCAAAAGCTCAAGCATACAAGAATCTGTGTTGTTGTGCACGAAACTGGACGGTTTCCAAAAAATGTCGCGATAGAATGTATTGAAGTCTAGCGCCTTTCGTGGGGCAGGTTTTGGGATTTATTTTAGGTTTGAATAAAACATTGACGATCATTGCCCAGAGGCTTGCCGTAAGAAAAACGGCTAGGGAAAGGACAGCTAATGTCACTTGACCTCCGACCTAGGCGGTATACCCTTCAGGCGCTTTATCAAGTAAGGCAAAGTCCCCCACAAGGAGAGCAGAATGCACCCCTGGCACGATGTTTCGGTTGGATCCGAAATTCCCCGTCAATTTATGACCGTCATCGAGGTTCCGAAAGGTTCTAAGAACAAGTATGAACTAGATAAAGCAACCGGTCTGATCATTCTGGATCGTGTGCTTTTTAGCTCGGTCCATTATCCAGCAAATTATGGTTTTATTCCACAGACCTACTGTCTTGACGATGATCCGTTGGACGTTTTGGTGTTGGGTCAGGAGCCTGTGGTTCCCTTGTGTCTGATTGAAGCAAAAGCCATTGGCGTGATGAGAATGGTCGATCAAGGCGAAGAAGACGATAAAGTGATTGCCGTGAATGCGAATGATCCAGAGTTTCGGGATTACTCGGATATTTCTGAGTTGCCAGAGCATCGGATGCGAGAGATTCGACGTTTTTTCGAAGACTATAAAACCTTGGAAAATAAGCAGGTGAAGATCGATCACGTTCTTGGTCATCAAGACGCGATTAAGATCGTGCAAGAGTCTTTGGATCGTTATCAGGCCAAGTTCGGCTCGGCGGCTAGCAAAGCCTAAGCCAGGTTATCGGAACGTTTTAAAGCAGCGGTTTAAGTTATATCCATCGAGGCGGTTTTGTGTTTTTGAAAACCGTGGCATTCCGAATATATGCGTCGAGGTCAGGCCAAAGGCTTCCAGCCAGTTCGCTCGAATATAGACTCCAACAGCTTGGTCTCCGCCCAGTTGTCGTAGGTGCTCCAAGGCCTTCGGGCTTAAAGGCTGCCCCATGCGAACGTGGATACGAGTTTCATCCGCTGGCGATGTATGATCGGCTACAAAGGTTAATGGGACTAGTCCTGTCACAGGGTAGTGATCACTGACCTTATGAACAAGCATCGAAGAGAACTCAGGCCGTGGGGCACGAGTTTCTGACATTCCGGGGTAGTGTCCTTCAGGGTAGACAATAAGGCTTCGTGCGCCCGAATCGATATTGTTATAGATGTACTTGAATGGATCCTGTCCGCGCTTGCCAACGGTGACAATGCGGGAACCAAGGGTTTGGTTGTGAAACCATTGTCGATAGGGGTCGTTTGTGTAGTAAGCGACAACGATGGATTCGTCCTGTTGCAAGTGGGCTAAGGCGGCCATATCAAGCTGGGCGTTTTTGTGATTCGGTGTCAGTAGGTCCAACTGATCCGCTGGACGAGAGTTCAAGTAGTCGCCTAAAGCGCTGTCGACTTCGACATAAATATCTTGTTCGATTGAAATCCGCCGAAACAATCGCGACAGAGATTTAAAAATGGTGGCTGGATGTTTTTTGTGATCTGTGAAAACAAGATCCTTTAGAAACCGAAGTCTTGGTCCGATTTTTTGTAAATCAGCCCCTATTTTCTTTAGCCAAGGACCCGCTTGGGACCAACTTATTCTTCGACGAGTCGTCGTTTCTTCGGGCTCTAGTTCATCTAGAAGCTCGTCACTAAGGCGAAGCATGGCGCGGATGCTATCGATCCGTAGCTCGTCTCCACGTCGGCTGTAGTGGCGTTTGCTGGAAAAATAGGAAAGCACGTTATCGTAAAGCTGTTCGCGAAGAAGAAGAAATTTCGGGGAGGCGTCTGCTCGTGGAAGAGATAAAAATGACTTTGCTAAATAGAGGGCGACATAATCAAAGGTGTTCGAATGGTAGGCGTCCAGCTCGTACTGAAGTTGCTGGTGGTCAGCGATCCATGTTTTTACAAATGGACTGTTTACGTCGGCTCGCTGTAGCTGGCTCTGTAAATGTCTGGTGTCTCGATGAAAAGCAGAAAATTGATCCCAGAGGGCTTCAATATGGGTTTCGTTTTCTGCCAGTTTTTTTGTAACTGTGACAATTCGCTGTTTAGATCTGAGTAGGCGCTGATCAATGCGACATTTCCGCCGTAATCACCTCGTGGAACACGGGCGTCGGATTCCCTGGTGCTTTGAAGTTTGAAATCAAATAAAAAGCTGACCCAAGACTGGATACGGGTTTTGTCGTAAAGTCCTTGGTCTGACACGATGAGGATCGGTGACTTTGGGTGGTGTTGTTGAAGGTAGTTTTCTAATCGACGTTGACGATGCTCGAAAGGTACGGATGTAAACTGTGGCGCTTCTTTGATGACAATCACAAGTGGAGTTTCTTTGTCACTTTCCTCGATGGATCGTTGAAGCTCTGTCGTTGGAAGGGGGGGCATTGTGTCAAATAGTCCGATGAGTAAATTGGCTTTCGGGCGTGTCTGCGCATCTTGTTGGTAAAAGGCTTCGATTCTTGCGTGCAGGCGCTGTCGAAAGGGTGTCGACCGGAACTGAGCCTGTGAAGATGGAGATGCTTGTATCTTTATCCGTATTGCTAGTTCAGCGAACGCCATCGGAGTTAGGCTTGGGTTGTAGCCTGGGATTTCTTGGTAGGGCTCCTTTGTCTTGTGTCCCGTCAAAGCCCAGATCTCGTCAAATAACGTGATTTTGGTATCTAGATTGACGACCCCTTTCGGCGGTTGATAGAGACCTGTTTCGATAATCAGGTCTAAAGCGGCTCGTGGAACGATACGGTCGGGAATTAAACCACGGCTTAGAAGTGAGCGCGCTTCAACCGCTGTTCCAGTAAGTGATGGGGTTTCTAGGGCCTGAACGTTTGTTAGACCAGAGAGGTTTAACCCCCAGCTGTTCGGGCTTGGGCTGACGAATCGCTTTATGTCACCATGGTCTTTGATCGTTTGCTGGCTTTCGCCAAGTGCGCTTTCTTGAAGGTACCAGTGGATGTCTAAGGGAGATTGTGATCGTAACTGGTCGATCGCGCGAAGACGTTCGGATTGTT
>NYZX01000099.1 GCA_002686065.1 Pseudobdellovibrionaceae bacterium
TTTTCTGTGATCAGGCTTAGCTCAATCGGGTCGATCGGGTAAGTCAGGTATTCATCCGCGCCTTTTTTTAGTAGCTCGATCCCNGTTCGTANGTTTTCATCAGCAAACATCANAACCAGTCGCATCCCAGGCCGTATCAACTTGAGATTTTGATACCCTTGTTCGACCCCAGCATTCTGAGCCTTTAAAAANGACAAATCAAAAAAGCCCACATCAAAGGCGCTNGCCTCGACCTTTTCCCAGGCCGACCGGCGGTTACCAGCAAGCTCCACCTCGACATCTTCACCTAAACCATGGGCAATACTATCCAGCAGGTCCTGCTGATCGGTTGCAACGATGATACGCATACATCCTCCAAAGCCTATATTAAGAAACCCCAGTTCCGGTTTCAATCAAAGCTTGATCGGAAATGAAAATTCCGATCCCAAAGGAAACCCAGACCTTTTTACCGCCAAATTCACCAAGTTGAATTTGGACAGGTGATTCTACCCGTCAATTTCTGGCACCGGCTTTGCCTATAGAAAAAGNTATCTAGGAGGCTTTATGTCACTTGGTCATAAAGGACATGGTGTTCTTGAAGGACTGGTTATTCCCTGCGATTGGGATGGCCGATCCGGCGAGGTCATCGACATACATATCGCTTTGGACGGCGAGACAAATATTCGATTGGTTAAGAATAGGCACTATCAAGAGCTGCTAAAAAACCCNGGTTCCTCAGTCACCTTAAAAGGTCACTGGGAAATCGGANATCGGTTTGCGATAGACCAGTTTGAAATTACAAAACAATTCCAAATCAAGGAGAGAGTGAAATGAACAAACAACTTGCACAACTGCTAATGGGTCTTTTGTTAATTGGCTTCGTGGGGTCTACCTCATTTGCCTACGACGAAGGATCACCAGAAGTCGGAGCAAGCTCCGTTGAAGAAGCTGACGATGACAGCAACAGCACCTACCCGACCACTTACGAGGACGAAGGTGATTCATCATCAGACGAAAGCTACGAAGCTTCTGACGAAGANTAGTCAAATCATTGGCCGAGTTCTAATGTGGGGCTCGGCCATGACCTTTACAGGCTGTGTTATCGTTTCAGTCTTACGCCTAATAGCACCCCACTTAGGTACAGTCCCCAGTCAAACATCTATAGAACTCTTGTCTCGTAAATGGGCGCCCAGGTCGATCTCATTGACCATCCAGCNTGAAACACTCAGGATCATAATTAATGAAAGAGCTTGAACTGCCCGAAGGCTANCTTTTATCTCAACGATTCCAAATCCAGCGTCACCTTGGTGGCGGATGGGAAGGTGAAGTCTATTCGGTGATAGAAACCACCACGGGTATCGAGCGCGCTGCTAAGGTATTTTACCCCCAAAGAAACAAAAACAACCGCGCTGCTAAATTCTATGCAAAAAAACTGCATAAGCTAAGACACTGCCGCGTATTGATCCAATACCTAACCCAAGAACGGTTTCGCTACCACGGCCAAGAGCTCACCTATTTGATTTCTGAATTCGTCGAGGGCCAAACATTAGATAAGTTTTTAGCGAANCAAAAAGGGGGGCGACTGGAGCCCTTTCAAGCTCTGCACCTTCTTCATGCGCTTGCCACTGGTATTCAAGAAATTCATCAGTTCCGTGAATATCACGGCGATCTTCATACCCAGAACATTTTTATTAAACGACGAGGACTTCACTTTGATGTGAAACTGATCGATATGTACCACTGGGGTAAGGCCACCAACGACACCATAAAGCAAGATGTCTTCGACCTTATCCGAATTTTGTATGATTCCGTCGGGGGTGCAAAACACTACTCGAAACAACCACCTGTTATCAAACAACTGTGCTGTGGCCTTAAAAAGTCGTTGATTCTTAAAAAGTTCCGGACGGCTGGCCAATTACGCACNTACCTCGAGACAATGCAATGGCCGGAATAGAAAAACCCATCCTCGGGGCGAACCCCAATATGGAAACTCCAGAATCCGTCGAAGCCCTTGGTTTTGAAATTCATTACATTTCTTGCCCCTCGAGCACCCGAGGCGAGAATCCGAACGAAGACTCGTTCCTCATTTTGGAATCGGATGACTCCCTTGTGCTTGCCGTTGCTGATGGCCTGGGTGGACACGAAGATGGAGCCGTCGCATCCAGGCATGCTTTACAGAGGCTAGCTGCCGAGCTTAAAAAAGCAGAAAACATCGACGCCGAATCCCTGATGAACGCCATTGAAAAATCGAACCGTCGCCTTTCAAACCAAGAATCAAACCTATCGACCACACTTGTACTTGCCCATATCAAACAAAAATCACTTCGCTTCTATACCATTGGCGATTCCCTAGGCGCCCTTTACAGTGAAGACCGCAAACCACTATACAGGACCCTCGAACATTCCGTCGGCGGCTTCGGACGCTACGCGGGACTCGACGTAGAAAACCGGGACGACAACCACTATCTGGTCAACGCCCTAGGGGATGAGCAATACTTTGTTCAAATCAGCCCCGAGCTTGAATTGAAGACACAGGACTGGGTGATGCTAGCCACCGATGGATTCAGCCAAAACCTTGGAAAGACCGTCCCAGAGTCCTCCGGTCCCAATTGGACAGACCTCCATAGCGTCGACGACCTGCGCTTTACGGCCCAAAGTAATCAAACCACGGATGGCCACCCAGATGACATTACGGTGATCTTTGCTAGAATGAAGTCGTGAAGGCCCTACTGAACGACGCCATTTCTATGACCTTTTACTCGGCTCAAGACAATGTTCCGGGTTTAGATTTGCTGCCCTGTGAATTTGTACAACAGGTCGAAACGTCCTATACCCAAACCCGGCAAACGGAACTTCTACGTTCGCGAGCATTGCTTATCTCGGAGCTCCCACATATCCACCCCTCGCGAATACTCGACTTAGACAACTCGACACCGCTCAGTTTTCATTTGCCCGCCAGCCTATCTCACAAAAACGGACACCTTCTTCTAGGTCTATTCCAAAGCCCTCTTGTTCATGCGGCGGGTGTCGACATCGAAGTCGAGCATGCTGTCCCAGAAAAGGTTTTTCAGCGTATCTCTACCCCTTCTGAAGCAGCCCTTTTAAAAAGCTACTTTGGCAAAGCCGACAATTGGCCGACATTCAGCTTTAGTTTGAAAGAGTCCCTAGTAAAAATGGCTTCGCAATCAGAGAACCAAAAAATGCGGTTCAACCAGATCGAAATGACTGAAATTTCCGATGCGCGTATACGGTTAAAAACCCCCTTCGAAAACAGCATCGTTCAGTGGACAAAGGGCCGCATAGAAGCCCATGGCCTTCTATATACGGCTTGTTGGCAACTCACTTAGAAGGTCTATAACAAGCCTTTATACCCCCTGAAATTGTCTAATCTCTGACGGATTGTTCAAACTTTGCTATCCGACCAGGGAATTTCTCATCTGGTGTTTTAATAAACAGCAGATGGCTGGCACGGATTCTGCTTAACCACTTATAGCGACAGCTTAGGAGATTTCACCCATGTTTGCCGAGCGGTTTATTCAACTTGTAATAGCCCTATTGATGTTTTCTCAAACATCCGTGGCAGAAAATGCCTGCTATAGAACTTTAAATCCACATAAGTGGGTTGTCGTCACGCAGTTCGTCCAACCTATATCTGAGCAGTTTAAATGGATAAAAACGACGATTAGCGGCACCCAACTGCCCGTAACTTTGGAACATTCAGCCGGTGTGTACCCTGTTGAGGGAGTCCATTCTGATGAAAGACTGTGGCTTCGCGATCTCGAGTACTACGCCGAAAGCTTAGAGCAATCAGATATCGGTTCAGCACGTGCGGATGCGATAAGAACCAGAGCCTATGCACCACTTGTCACCCCTGAATATCGATTCCAAGTTCGAGACTACTTCAGTCCGGATAGCTATTCGGAATACATTCTTCGCGCCCAGGTCTCCCGTGGCCCAGACGAACCCTTAGACGTTGAAATCGATTTAAGAGAAGCAAAAATTGATACCAGAAATTTCATCTTCCGAGGCCCCAACGAAGTGGCTTACGAAACAGGGCGGTTTTCTACCTACGCCGGATATGTTCAAGACCCTGATCTACGAGACCGCAAACGTCGACGCCTTTTTGCAGCCTTCGCGCAAGTCCTTCAAAGAAACCATAGCCTAAAGGGTGACGACGACCCTCGTGTTTACGTTCATTCAGAAGGAAGGGCTCGCCTCCGCTACTACACAAGGGATGGAATGAAGATCATCGGAACCTATATAGGGGCCGACAACAAAGAACACTTCGTGATGCAAGTGCGCGCTTCTCGCTTCGTCAACCTCAACTACACCTACTTGCTGAAGCCTCTTGAGCCCAACGAGCCCCTAACCCCCTAGGACTTCCTGAAAAATGACCGCCGATCGATTTCACGGTTGACCTTTACGTTATTTTGTATTAATACGCTAACACACTAACGTATTATCACGAGGTTAACCTTGAAAGAACGCCCACAGGATGAATTTAACCTTCGCCTTGAAGCCCTGACAGAGGCCCTTCGCGGGCTTAAAAAANCCGAACAGTTAAAGGCCTTTCTGACCGATCTTTGCACCCCTAACGAACTGGTCGCGCTAGCCGACCGTTGGGAAGTCGCCCAAAGGGTCAGTCAAGGCCAACCCTACCGTGAAATTCAAGAGCAAACCCAGGTCAGTACAGCGACCGTCACCCGAGTGAGCCGATCGCTGAAGTTTGGCGACGGCTATAAGCAAGCCCTAAAATCATTTAAAGGAGAACGCCGAGGATGAAACGTCTACGCATCGCTATTCAAAAATCAGGACGACTGACCGACAAATGCCTCGACATCCTAGATCGAGCCGGACTTCAATTTCAATTTTCAAAAAGTCGCCTAATCAGCCCCTGCGAAACCTTCCCCGCTGACTTACTATTGGTTCGCGACGATGACATCCCCGAGTACCTCGCTTCGGGAACATGTGACCTTGGGTTCGTTGGCGAAAACCTTCTTGAAGAGCGTCGGTTAGAACGACAAGACACCCCGGGTTTTGAGGTCATCTCACGATTGGGATTTGGAAAATGTCGACTCAGTCTAGCAACCCCAAACGACGTCAAAGATGTCAGCTTGGACTGGTACGGAAACAAAAAAATCGCAACGTCCTACCCCGCTATCGTGACCAACTATTTTAAAGAACGAGACATTCCAGTATCGGTCATAGAAGTTAGTGGATCTGTCGAGATCACCCCGTCACTTGGAATTGCCGACGCCATCTGTGACTTGGTTTCAACTGGAAGTACGTTGAAATCCAATGGCCTCAAAGAAAGCCAAGTCTTGCTTCGAAGCGAGTGTGTGCTGGCTCAAAGTGCCATTGGTCTTCAGCCCGAGCAAGCCGACCTGGTCTCGAAACTTGTCGGCCGTATTGAAGGCGTTCAACTAGCAGATAAAACTCGCTACGTCATGATGAATGCCCCAAAAGACCAAGTCGAAGTCATCTGCGATATCCTGCCTAGTATGGAAGCCCCATCCGTTATGGAGTTAAAAGGCCAGCCAGGAAAGGTCGCCATTCACGCAGCTTGTGCCCAAGATATTTTTTGGGAAACGATGGAAAAGCTTAAGGCTGTCGGGGCCACCTCAGTGCTGGTTCTTCCTATCGAGAAAGTGATTTAGATGTTAGAAATGGATCGCATTTCTTATTGGTCAAATCTTAATTTGGTGACGCAGCAACAACTGCTTGAACGCCCAAAGCTTCAAGAGTCAGCTCAACAGCTTGAACAAGTCCAAGCGATTTTCGAGAAGGTCGATAGCAAGGGCGACCAAGCACTGCGCGAATACACCCAGAACTGGGACGGTGTTCAGATCGCCGACCTAAAGGTACCCGTTGAAGACCTAAAGGCAGCCTTTATGTCCTTGGATGATCCTTTTAAATCGGCACTGGCTGTTGCAAAACACAATATCGAAACATTTCACCGAGCCCAGACCACGGACGCCCTGGTCGTTGAAACACAGCCCGGCCTTGTTTGCCAAAGACGAACCCGCCCCATTCAAAGTGTTGGTTTG
>NYZX01000100.1 GCA_002686065.1 Pseudobdellovibrionaceae bacterium
CTTCAGCGAAGGGTTGATCTGATAATTCAAACCCAAGGCCAAAGTCTCTTGCTCACCCGTGAAGACAAAATCATCCTGCGAAAACGACCGAGAGTACTGCGTAAAAACCAGGTAGTTTTCTGCCGTCATTCGGCGACCGACTAACACATAATACCCTTCATAGCGATCAATGATCGAGGTACTTCGAGACTGCAAGTTTGCATACTCAGTATTTAGAACAAATCGACCAAGGTCGGCACGAAGCCCCGTCGAGAAAAACCCAACATCTTCAGCCATCACTTCGACGCCATATTCCGTGATGGTATTCACCCCTGAAGTGTAGGTTGTACGATTCTTGATGACCGTTTCAAGGTGGACATTCGTGTGCGAATAGCCAATCCGATAGGACCAGTTTGCTCCACTGAATGTCGCAATCGTCCCGTAAAGGTCATCCAAAGTCCCCATCGTGACAGAGTCCGTGCTGAGCGATTCGGTGCGACCGCCTCCACCATAGAAATCGAGGTCCAACTGCAAACCAAAAAGGCTGGTACTATAGGTCGCACTTATGCCTTGATAGGCTTCCACAGGAATCGTTCGATACAGCTCATCTGGCAACCGAACCTGGGGATAAACAACCCCAACATCTATATAGTCTGAATGCATCCACAATGGTAAACGCAATTGCCCGGCCCGAACATGCCACTTCGAACTTGGCTGCCAAGATAGCTGCATTATACTTAGCTGAGTCGCAAAGGTGTCAAACCTGCCACGTGAAATCACTTGGGCTTTCACGCGAAAATGCTGATCCAGCACCGATTCGGCACTCAGACCAAGTCGTGTTAAGGAACTGTATGTCGGGGTCGAGATTTCAGCCCCCGCGTAGATACCTTCACTATCGGATACGATTGCGCCAGTTGTCCCATAGCCACTCCATTCGATATCAACCCCATAACTAGACGGGCCAAAAATCAATGTCGCAGCTGCGAAAATGAAAGTCAGTTTAGAAGATTTCACGTCCACCCTTTACAACAGTTATCCTCTGAGCAAGAATTAACTAAAGCATATCGAGCTGAAGAATTTTGGCAACTGTTAAGGATAACTCAATGAAGCAACACTTACTTAGTTTGGCTATGATGTTCGCCGCCGCGACAGCAGCCGTTGCTTCAGTGCATGCCTCCGCGAAAGCAGATTCCTTTTATATTGTCACCTCAGTCAACAGCGACGAAGAATTGAAAAAAAGCAGTCTTGATGACATTCGCCGTATCTTCATCGGACAACGAACACACCTCGAATCCGGCAACCGTATTTTTCCAGTGCATTCAGACCTGAGCCGTCCCGAAGTAAAGGCCTTCTTAGATAAGGTGACAAAAATGGATTCGGAGGCCTTTTCTTCCTATTGGCGACGAAGGCTATTCAGTGGACGCGGCTATCCCCCTAAAAAAGTGAAAAGCGATACGGACGTTCTTGATTATGTTCGTGAAAGAAAAAACGCCATCGGCATCATCGGCATGCCCCCCTCAGGTCAAGATCTAGTGACTCTCCCAACCCAAAAGAAGGTCTCTGAATGGAATCAAAACTAGCCAAGCACTCTACGAACGAAGTTCTTATCGTCATCGGCACAATCGCCTTCTTCGCTTCAGCTAGCCTTTCCGCCTTACTACTTATCCTTTTGTAAACATAAAAAAAGCGAACCCAGTGGATTCGCTTTTTCATGAAGACGCCCTAACAAAAGACCGCCTTCGCATTTTTTGATGACCAAACCCTAGTAAAAAGATTTGTTGTTTTTCGCCATATTGACCAATGCTTGGCATGGCTTAAACCGCGGACCAAAACGTGTCGCGTACTCATCCAATTGATCAACAATGTACTGGCTACCTAACGAGTCCGCATAGCGCAAAAGACCACCTCGGAATGGGGGAAACCCTGTCCCCATAATCATAGCAAGATCCACCTTACCAGGATCTTCCACAATTCGATCTTCATACAACACACGAGCAGCCTCATTGATCATCTGAAAAATCGCACGCTCGATGCACTCTTTGGATGACCCCGTCGATTTTGGCGCATCAAGACCAAGATCTTTGTATACGGTTGAATCCACATCTGTGTGCTTGTCTTTTTCATCATAAAGGTAGAAGCCTTTTTTATTCTTCTTCCCTAGACGATCTGTCGCGCTGAGCTTCTCCTGTGTCTTTGGCATTTCAACACGATCCCCCAGGGACTCGTGAAAGATCTTTAAAACCTTGTGAGCCACATCTAAGCCAACCTCATCCATCAATCGGAACGGTCCCATGGGCATACCAAATTTATGCGTAAAGTACTTATCCACGACTTTGATATCCATACCTTCTTCTAAAAAGAAGACCCCTTCGGTCATATATGGAAACAACAGTCGGTTGACTAAAAATCCCGGCCCATCTTTTACGACAACCGGTGTTTTCCCCATCGCTTTTGAAGTCTCAAACACAGTGGCCGTTGCGACATCGCTGGTTTTTTCACCCCGAATCACCTCAACCAAAGGCATCTTATCAACGGGGTTAAAAAAGTGCATACCTACAAAGTTTTCAGGCTTTGGATGTCCCTTTGCCATTTCTGTGACACTTAACGAAGACGTATTTGTCGCGATCACACAATCATCAGTGACCTGGCCGGCAGTTTCGCCAATGACAGCTTTTTTAATATTCATGTCCTCGACGATGGCTTCAATCACAAGCTGCATCTCTTTGAACTCGGCGTAATCTGTCCCGCCGGAAATATGTGACATCTTTTCTTCCAGCTCGTTTTCAGTCATTCGCTTTCGCTTGACCTTTTTATTCCAGATATCACGTGCCGCCTTGAAACCTTTTGCAATGGCGTCGTTGTTGATATCCTTCATCCGAACCTTAAATCCCTTATTAGCAGCAACATAGGCGATTCCACCACCCATGACTCCAGCACCTAAGACCCCGATCTTTTTGACATCCAGCCCCTTCACATCGGCCTCAACACCATTTTCTTTTTTGACGTCTTCTAGAAGGTAAAAAAGATTAATCAGATTTTTACTGACATCGGTCACAGCGACATCACAAAAGCCGCTGGATTCAATCAGTAAAGCACGCTCACGGTCATCTAAGGCAAAAGTATCCCGAATGACGTCAAGCGCCTTCATTGGTGCTGGATAATGCCCTTTCGTCTGCTTCAGTAGGGCCTTTTTCGCTTGGTTAAAAACGACTTGGCGCCCCAAAAATGAATGCAATAGTTTATCTTTAACCGACTTCCCCTGATATCGACGCGAGGACTTTTTGACCTCACCCTTCACTGCGCGCTTGGCCATATCTTCAGCAATATCCATCAGCGACTCGGGCGGAACCGTCTTATCAACCAAGCCCATTTTCTTCGCCTTTTGTGAATTCACCGCCTTACCAGCCAGAATGATATCCAAGGCATTTGGCAACCCGATCTTTTGCGGCATACGGACACAACCACCAAAACCAGGAATAATACCAAGCTGGGTTTCTGGAAGCCCAATTTTCGTGGCTTTATCCAAGGTGCTTATTCTGTAATCACAAGCCAAAGAGAACTCAGTCCCACCCCCCATACAAGCGCCATGGATCGCGACGATGGTCACCATGTTCAAGTCTTCTAAAGCATTGAAGATTTCATGGGCCTTGGTGACAGCATCCATATAATCTTCGCGCTTTGTCATCTTCTTGATTTCATCGATATCTGCACCGGCGATGAAAATCTTTTCTTTCAAAGACCGGAAGATCACAGCTTTATACTTGGATTGTCGAAGCTCTTCGACCACTTCCTTTAATCGGAACATCACGGGCGTGGAGAATTTATTGACCTTTTCGCCAATCAGATCAAACTCCACGATGGCGTAATCGCCTTTATCGACCAATCGGATACTTTCCTGGATGCTCATCCCCGTCGTCCCTTCTGTTTTTGTTTGGTTGCTGTGGACGCCCGCACACATCTCGGGCCGAACCATGATAAAATTACACTATTCTTATGATGAAAATATGAATAATATCAGATCTTTACAGCTCGGATGCAAGCGGTTTTCATTGGATGTTAGGCGTTACAAAACGCCTTGTAGGGTTGATCCTTGGTCCATGAGACATAAGCTGTAGGACCGACAAACTGACGAGGCAAATATGAAGCAGGATTTTAGTAAAGCCGCCCTTGAATATCACGCGAAAACACCACCAGGAAAAGTGGANGTCCAATCCAGTAAACCCTGTGATACGGAATACCTTTTATCTTTGGCCTACTCGCCAGGGGTAGCAGCTCCTTGTAAAGAAATCGCTAAAGACCCATCCAAAGTGTACGACTACACCACGAAGGGGAACTTAGTCGCAGTCGTCAGCAACGGAACGGCTGTTCTTGGGCTCGGCAACATCGGCCCCGAGGCCAGTAAACCGGTGATGGAAGGAAAAGGCGTTCTTTTTAAACAGTTTGCCAACATCAATGTTTACGACATCGAATTGAACACACAGGACACCGAAGAATTTATTGCAGCCGTTAAAGCTCTTGAGCCCACTTTTGGCGGAATTAACTTAGAAGACATCGCGGCTCCGGCTTGCTTTATCATTGAAGAACGTTTGAAAAAAGAAATGAACATCCCTGTGTTTCACGACGACCAGCATGGAACGGCCATTATTTCTGGGGCCGCCTTGCTGAACGCCTGTAAGATTACCGGCCGGAAGATGAAAGACACAAAAGTCGTCATGAACGGTGCCGGCGCTGCCAGTATTTCTTGTGCGCGAATTTTTAAAGAACTCGGTATCCGACCAGAAAACCTACTTATGTGCGACTCTCGAGGCGTCATTTANAAGGGCCGCACAGATGGCATGAACGAATACAAGCAAGAGTTTGCCGTCGAAACAGATCGCCGNACACTTGCCGAAGCCCTNGTCGAAGCTGATGCCTTTATTGGTTTAAGCGTTGCGGGTGTTTTGACTCCTGAAATGNTGTCCTCGATGGCTCAAGATCCCTTGGTTTTTGCCATGGCAAACCCAGACCCAGAAATTGACCCAACGATCGCCCATCAGACCCGTTCAGATGTCATCATGGCGACCGGTCGAAGTGACTTTCCGAACCAAGTAAATAACGTACTTGGNTTTCCGTCCATTTTTCGTGGAGCCCTTGATGTTCGCGCGACCTCAATTACGGAAGAAATGAAACTTGCAGCGGTTCATGCCTTAGCAAAACTCGCTCAAGAGGACGTGCCCGAGGCCGTTTCCAAAGCCTATGGGGACAAGCAATTTTCATTCGGACGAAATTACATTATTCCNAAGCCATTCGATCCTCGCGTCATTATGAAGGTCGCACCAGCCGTCGCTCAGGCAGCCATGGCTTGCGGAGTCGCTCAAAAACCCATCGAAGATTTCAAAGCCTATGAAGAAAGCCTCGAAGCCCTGCAAGGCTTTCGACGCGGGTTCATTCGTGGAATCATNAACCGCGTAAAATCGCAAACCAGCGCTCGCAACCAAAGCTTGCCTCGTATCGTTTTCCCCGAAGGGGCCAGCACGAAGGTTCTAAAAGCACTTTCAGCCGTGACCGAGGAAGGCTACGTTCGCCCCATCCTTCTGGGCTACCCGGACGTGATCCAACAAAAAATCAAAGACCTTGAGCTCGACAACTTAAAAGACATTGAAATCATTCACCCCGCGAAGCATCCAGAATTCAAAGACTACGTCGAGACGCACTATCAAATGCGTCACCGCAAAGGGGTGATGCATGCCGAAGCCGAACGACTGATGGCCGATCCCTTTTTCTTTTCGGCGATGATGGTAAAAAAGGGAGCCGCCGACGGCTTGATCTCGGGTGCAACTCAGAACTATGCCGACTGTGTTAAACCCATCCTTCAAATCATCGGAACGGGACGACGTAAAGTGGCCTCCGGCCTGAACATGGTACTTTGGGAAAACCGCAAGCTTTTGTTTGCCGACACGACGATGAATATTGACCCAACCGCTGACCAACTTGCGACGATTGCGATCCATGCAGCAAGAGTCGCCAAATATTTCAACCTGGAGCCTCGGATTGCGATGCTCAGCTTTTCGAACTTCACAGCGAACTATGATGCTCCGAAGAAAATGAGACGAGCCGTCGAGATCGTGAAAGAACGCTACCCAGACTTGGTTGTCGACGGNGAAATGNAAGCCGATACCGCGGTCAACGCACGCATTTTAGACCGNATCTTCCCGTTTAGCGAAATCAAAGGTGGAGCGAATATTCTGATTTTCCCAAATCTGGACGCCGGCAACATTGGCTATAAATTGGTCCAGCAACTTGGCGGCGGAGAGGTTGTNGGCCCCTTTNTAATGGGAATCCAAAAACCGGCCAACGTTTTACAGCGAACTTGCACGGTTGATGATATCATCAATACAGTCGCTTTGACTTGCCTTGAGACACAGGCCTACAAAGAGGCCGGAACAAAGGACATCTAGAATAGCGTCAACTCCCCCTGTCGACCGCACCNTCTTGGTGGGATGCGGTCTAAAAACTGAATCCATTGTTGAAATCAAAGAAAGCCTTGCGGAGCTGGAAGAACTTGTTGGCGCCGCAGGGGGCGAAGTCGTCGGCTCGGTCACCCAAGTGGTGCAAAGCTATAATGCTGCNACCCTTGTCGGCTCGGGCAAAGCGGACGAAGTCGCCCAACTGATTGAAGACTCAGAAGCCACCCTGGTTGTCATCGACCACCGATTAACCGGNGTTCANATTCGAAACCTAGANGCACGAACCGGCGCTCGTGTCATCGATCGCAGTCAGCTGATCCTAGATATCTTNGCCCAGCGGGCACAAACCTACGAAGGTAAACTTCAAGTTGAACTTGCTCAGATTTTAGATCAAATGCCTCGAATGGTCGGCGCCTGGCAAGGCTCACTATCCAGACAGGGTGGTGGAATCGGAACACGAGGCCCCGGTGAAACNGCCCTTGAAATCGATCGACGACGCATCCGTCATCGCGCTAAAGTCATACGCCAAAAACTCGAAGAAGTTCGTCGTCATCGGGCTCAGCACCGGGCGCAACGACGGCGCAACCAGATTCCCAGCTTTGCCTTAATTGGATACACCAACACAGGGAAAAGCTCTTTGCTGAACGAACTCACAAAGTCCGATGTCCTAGCAAAAGACCAGGTGTTTGCCACTCTAGACCCAACGACCCGAAAAGTGTTTTTACCTGAAAACAATAACGCGGTTGTCACAGATACCGTGGGACTCATTCGAAAGCTCCCTACCCACTTGATTGAGGCGTTCAAAGCGACTCTTGAGGAATCGGCTGAAGCCGACATTTTGATTCATGTCATGGACATCTCAAGCCCACAAATGGAACAGCAGATGAAAGTGGTCGAAGACCTTATTCATGAATTCGGCTGGCAAAACAAGCCAATGATCAATGTCTATAACAAGGTTGATAAAGTCCAGCCCGAGACCCGCATGCGGGCAACAGCCCACCCTCGAGTGTTTACCAGTGTCACACATGGGCAAGGCCTTAAAAGGTTGAAGCAAATGATGGTCGAGACCATTCAAAGTCTTTCCAGTGACTTTGAACTGTTTTTCCCCCGGGGCCAGGAATACAAGCTTTACGACCTCGGACGAGAAGCACAGATCACAAAAACGGAAGAGTCCACATCCGGTACTTATGTCTTTGTGAAACTCACCCCTAGCATGGTCAGCCGTTGGAGCGAGTTTCTTGCCGAGCAGTAAGTGATTACTCTTGGTAGGTCCTTGGAGCGTCTACGAGACTTTGACATTCAAGACTGGCCAAAGCGGCCGCTGTCCGTCGATCACAGGCGTAGATTCCCAAGTCATGAGGGTCGGTCAGAAGTTGCTGCTGATACTGCGCTT
>NYZX01000101.1 GCA_002686065.1 Pseudobdellovibrionaceae bacterium
ATTTTTTACTCCCGACTATTGTGCACCAGGCCGGATCCATATACGTCACGCTCAACGGAGCCCCGTCGGAGCGAACAAAACCCAACCCCCGCACGGACACGGCAATTTGGAAAAAGGTGCCCCCTTCTAAGGGGGAATGCGAGATTCCGTCCCGTGTTTCGGTCTTCTTCCTTTTTGGGGGCTCCGTCAGCTGGACGCGCTCGACGGATTGAGGCCATGGATGGCCGTCCCCCAAAAAGGAAGAAGACCGAAACATGGGACTGAGGTCTGCAGGGGTTAAAATTAAAAAAGATTAAAGATCCGACCCGTAAAGCTCTGTCGGGTATTTTCCGTCGAAACAGGCCGCACAGTAGCTTTCGTAGGGTGCATTCACAGCCTTCATCATTCCCTCGACCGAAAGATAAGCCAGCGTGTCCGCACCGATGAATTCACGAATTTCTTCCTGTGTCTTCACGGCCGCGATCAGTGATCGTCGTTTTGGCGTGTCGACTCCGTAGTAACAGCCCCCCGTTGTCGGCGGTGAGGCCACTCGGAAATGGACTTCCTTGGCTCCGGCTTGACGAACAAGGTTGATGATTTTTTGGCTAGTTGTCCCCCGCACCAATGAGTCGTCGATGACAATCACGCGCTTCCCAGCAAGGATCTCTCGTTGAGGGTTCAGCTTAATTTTCACTCCAAAACTACGAATCGATTGCGAGGGCTGAATAAACGTTCGGCCGATATAGTGATTACGAATAATTCCAAGCTCAAATGGAATTCCACTGGCCTCCGAGTAGCCAATCGCCGAGGTCACACCACTATCCGGGACTGGGACCACGATGTCCGCCTCAACTCCGCTTTCATCGGAAAGCACCTTGCCCATTTGCTTTCGCGTTTCATACACACTTCGATCGAAGACTTTTGAATCCGGTCGGGAAAAGTAAACATGCTCAAACACACAATGGGCCGTGCGCGTGCTTTCTGCAAACTGAACAGAGCCCTCCCCTTCCTCGTCGATCCAATACAGTTCGCCTGGCGCGATCTCTCGTTCGTATTTGGCACCAATCAAATCAAAGGCACAGGTTTCACTAGCAACGACCGTTGAGGCCTGCTCACGCCCTTCCACCTTACGTCGTCCAAGAACAAGGGGACGAAACCCGTAGGGGTCCCTTGCAACAAACATCGCGTTGTTCGTCAAAACCACCATACTAAACGCGCCTTGCATTTTCTTAAGGGCGTTTACAATCCCTGTCTTGATATCGACTTGCCCCTGCCGAGCAATCAAGTGCAACAGGACTTCTGTATCATTCGACCCCTGAAAAATCGCCCCCTGCCGAACAAGTTCTTCTTTCAAAACCGCCGAGTTAACGATGTTCCCGTTATGAGCAATAGCAATTGGACCTGAGTGCAGCTGAGCTGTTAAGGGCTGTGCGTTTGCAAGTAAATTACGTCCGGTCGTTGAATAACGAACATGCCCAATGGCCGCCCGCCCCTTTAGACGCTCTAAGGCCGCTTCATCAAAAATATCACCCACAAGGCCCAAGCCCTTGTGGTCAACATGATATCCGTTGTCCAAACTAACGATCCCGGCACTTTCCTGCCCTCGGTGCTGTTGAGCATATAACCCCAAATAGGTCATCTGCCCGGCTTCAAAATCATCCCATGCACCGAATACCGCACACTCCTCACGCCAAGCCAAAGGACTCTCCTACACCAGCCTGATAGCTATTCAAAAGCTGATCGATTTTAATCGAGCTGGATTCTAAATTTAACTGATCACCACCAGTCATACCAATTTCAAGAGCCGTCACCTGCTTCGATTGACACAGGCTTTGCAGGGCTTGAACCTGAGATGGGTCAACCTCAACAATGACTTCATAGAGGCGTTCGCTGACCCAAAACTCGCTCGGAAAAGAACTGGCAACAGAGCTCATGCCCATTCCACCCAAACACATCCGAGCCAAGTTGTAGGCCAAACCAAAGCGGCCAACAACCCGACTGCTTGAAATCAGCTGCTGTTCATTCGCTTCGATTAGGGCTTCCTGTAGCCCGAAAAGACCGTCCGCATCAAGCGATCCAGTGAAAGCGGATCGAGCAAGACCTAAATCACACCAGGCCCCGGTCGTATGAACTTGAGTTTGCTGAAGCAATAGAACCTTCCGATTCGCTGCCTGAAACTGAGCCGCAGGTATTGGCGCTTCTATATCGCGAAGCCCAACCAAACCGGTCGAAGGGGTCGACGTCACATTCCGGTCTTTCGTTTCATTGTAAAGGCTGACATTTCCACTGATGATCGGCACATCAAACCGTTCACAAAACTGATTCATTCCCCCTAGAGCAGCAACCAGCTCGGTCATCAGCTCTGGTTTTTCTGGGTTGCCGAAATTCAAACAATCCGTCAGGGCCAAGGCCTTAAAGCCGTAGGCCGCCAACTGCAAGGTGGGATAGATAACGCTGTCTTGACCGCCCAAATAGGCATCCATTCGCATCAAGTGCGGACGACACCCCAAAACCAAACCAAGCCGTCGATCACTATCAGGCAACCGGACAACACCAACCGGAAATTGGCAATCCTTGATCGTCTGAGCTCCAACTCGCTGATCGTACTGTTGGTAGATAAACTCGCGTGAATTTCCATGCACCGTGGCCAAAGGCCCTAGCGCCGCTTGCTCAAGACGTACATCAATCGCGGGCAAGGTCTCGGACTTTCTTGGCGAAGACCAGTCTTTATATGGCCGATCGTACTGTGGCGCACTTTCGGTTAACAGATCTGGATCGATTTCGACCAGAGTCTCACCTTCATGGGTAATTTTCACGACACGATCTTCAAGAACCTCACCCACACAAACCGCATCAAGACCCCACTTTGCAAAAACCTCTTCGATCCGCTTCAACCGAGAGGGCTCGCAAATCAAAAGCATTCGCTCTTGCGATTCACTAAGCATGATTTCTTCAGCCGTAATTTCAGAATCACGTACAGGGACTTTATCAAGATCTAATCGAAGACCCACACCACCCTTTGAGGCCATTTCAAAGCTCGAGCTGGTCAAACCCGCAGCACCCATATCCTGAATAGCCACGACCAGATCTTCTTTCATCACTTCAAGACATGATTCAATCAGACATTTTTCAAAGAAGGGGTCACCAATTTGGACCGTTGGCTTCTTGCTTTCGCTGTCGTCATCAAACGATTCACTCGCCATACTTGCACCATGAACACCGTCACGGCCCGTTTTAGCGCCGACGTAGACAACCAAATTTCCGGGCCCTTTCGCCACCGAAGTAAAAATATTTTCACCCGGTCGAAACAAACCAACGGCTAAGGCATTCACCAAGATATTTTCATCGTAACTGGGGTCAAAGTTGGTTTGCCCGGTGATTGTCGGCACCCCCACACAGTTGCCATAACCGCCAATCCCTTTGACCACCCCATTCACAAGATAGTCCATACGCGGAGCTTTGACCTGACCGAAACAAAGATAGTTCGCCAAGGCAATCGGCCGAGCCCCCATCGTGAAGATGTCCCGCAGGATCCCACCAACACCTGTCGCGGCCCCCTGGTAAGGCTCGATAAAGCTGGGGTGATTATGACTTTCCATTTTGAACGCCACACGCTCGCCCTCACCAAGGTCAATCACACCGGCGTTTTCACCGAAGCTTTCAAGGACTCGATCAGACTGATTGTACAGCTTCTTTAAGTGAATCTTTGAGCTTTTATAACTACAGTGTTCACTCCACAAGGCCGAAAACAAAGCCCATTCTAACCCCTCAGGCTCACGCCCCAAGACCACTTTGATTTTTTCAAATTCAGCCTTCGATATACGGTAGTGACCTAACTTTGCTTCTAAAGTCATGACACCATCCCTTCAAAAAAACTAAGTCCATCGCTACCGCCCATCCACTCGGCCATAGCCCGCTCCGGATGAGGCATAAGCCCCGCGACATTTCCTGACTCATTCTGGACACCAGCAATGTCATCGAAAGACCCATTCGGGTTGTGCTGGTAAGTCACCCACACCTGCCCCTTGGACTTGAGATCGTCCACATTATCTGCAACAAAGCGACCATCTTGATGGGCGATCGGCAGGTGAAAACTTTTATCGGCCCCGCCGAAGTACTTATTTTCGGTCGACACTTGAACGTCTAACCACTTGTCGACAAACCGACGTCCCTCATTTTGGACCAATGCGCCTGGCAGCAAATGGGCTTCACACAAAATTTGAAACCCGTTACAAATCCCAAGAATCGGCTTTCCTTTGGCCGCAGCCTCTTGCAGCGATTTCATGACCGGAGTCCTTGCGGCCAAAGCCCCAGACCTCAAGTAATCCCCATAGCTAAAGCCACCAGGAACAACGAAGCCCGCATAATCATTCGGGTCGAACTGATCTTGATACCAAAGCCATTCCGGCTGACCATGGACCATTTCTATCGCTTGCCAGATATCTCGATCGCAATTGGTTCCTAGAAACCGAAGAACACCAATTTTCTTCATTTCTACTCGCCCTTCACGATCTCGAAATCTTCGATCAATGGGTTGTAAAGTACGTATTCCGCAACCGATTTGACCTTCTTTTCGGCTTCCTCATGGCTGCTAGCATCTAATTCAAGCTCGATGTACTTTCCGACACGGCACTGAACACCATCAAACCCCTGGCCTTGCAATGTCTGTTCGACGGCCCGCCCTTGGGTATCCAAAACTTGTTTGCGAGGTAAAACTTTAACTCCGAATTTCATAAATACTCCTGCCACTGGGCTTCAATCCTGGAATAAATCTCCTGATAACTTTCTAACACACGGCCAAGATCACGGCGGAACCGATCCTTATCTAACTTGTCGCCCGTCTCCTTGTCCCACAAACGGCAACTGTCCGGCGTAATCTCATCTGCCAACAAAATCGAACCGTCCGGACGGCGACCAAATTCGACTTTAAAATCCACCAATCGAACGTTCATTTTTCCGAAAAACTCAGACAGCTGTTGGTTAATTTTCAGCGCCGACTGCTTCATTTCATCCAGTTCTTCCTGAGAATCGGACACACCCAACATCAAGGCTTGCTCGTCCGACAAAAACGGATCTCCAAGCTCGTCCTTTTTGTAGAAAAACTCCGTCAGCGGATCTTGCAAGTCTTCACCTTCTGCCAAGCCAAACTTTTTAGCCAAAGATCCCGCGATGGTGTTTCGCACAACCACTTCCAATGGAATAATCTCTACTTTTTGACAAACCATATCTCGATCGCCGATTTGATCTACAAAGTGGGTCTCAACTCCACGCGACTGTAAAAAACGAAAAATCACAGAGGCAATCTTCTGATTGACCTCTCCTTTTCCGTCCATTTCATCTTTTTTTTCGGCGTTAAAAGCCGTCAAAGAATTCTTGAAATGCATCCAAACAAGATCTGGGTTGTCCGTAACAGCGAAGATCTGCTTGGCTTTGCCTTCGTACATCAATTCGGCTTTTTCAAACATGAATTACCTGCTTTTGGGTTTTAGCACCTTGCTAATCAAGGCTTTGATTTGTGACTTATGCTTGCGTCCTGAAAAGATTGTTTCTAGCTCTTTTTGCTGAACAAGTCGCCCAACGACTTTATCAGCCAACAAAGCTGGCATCATATGATCGCCCGGCTTTAACGTGTGGGCCACCCGCTGAACGTGCTTATAGGCGTCCTCCCGGGACAACCCTTTACCAACAAGCAGTAATAACACATGCGAGCTAAACAAATGCCCCTGGGACAGATTCATGTTTTGAAGCATCCGCGCTTTATCGACAAACAAACCCGAAACCAATTTATTCATTCGAGCCAAGGCATAATCAAGCAAGATAAAAGCATCTGGAAACACAACCCGCTCAACACTCGAGTGAGATATATCTCGCTCGTGCCAAAGAGCGACGTTCTCCATGGCCGCCAGGTGGTAACCGCGCAACAACCGAGCAGCCCCCGTTAAGTTTTCAGCACTAATAGGATTTTTTTTATGCGGCATCGCGCTTGAACCCTTCTGACCAGGAGTGAAGCCTTCAATCACTTCCCCCACTTCTGTGCGCTGAAGGTGACGTAACTCGACAGACAAGCGCTCGATCGCTGCCCCCATCAAAGCCATCGCACCCAATAGGTTCGCATGACGATCGCGAGGAATCACCTGAGTCGCCACTGTTTCAGGGCGAAGCTTTAACAGCGAACAAACGCGCTTTTCAATGGCGGGACTTTGGGTCGAGTAGGTTCCGACCGCGCCACTCAGTTTACCTATTCGCATTTCCTCTAAAGCCGAATCAAACCGCTTTTGATTGCGCTCGATTTCAACCAAATGACCGGCTAACTTCAATCCAAAAGTTGTCGGCTCAGCATGAATCCCATGAGTCCGACCCGAACACAAAGTTTCGGCATATTTCCGCGACGACTTCTTCAGCACGGCCACCAAAGACTTCACTTCTTTTTGAATCAACTTTCCTGCGCGCTGAACCTGCAAGCTCATGGCTGTATCTAGAACATCCGAAGAGGTCATCCCGTAGTGAATAAAACGACCATCCTTACCGACATTCTCTGCGAGGTTTGACACAAAAGCGATCACATCATGCTTGGTCGTTTTTTCGATCTCAAGAATACGCTCAACCTTAAAACGACTTTTCTTTTTTATATTTTGAAAGGCCGACTTGGGAATAATTCCTTTTTCAGACTGAGCTTGGGCGACCGCAATTTCCACCTCCATCATGGCCGCAAATTTGGATTTTTGGTCCCACAAAGCTCCCATTTCCGGACGTGTATATCGATCTATCACCTGGGCTTTTCCTTTTCTAGTTGCGCTTGAACCTGTTGCGAGAGCTCAGCATGGTGCGAAAGCTGAAAGTTCCAGTCACTTCGCTCCCAGTACTCGGGCCCATCCCAAAAAACATTCTTTAAATTTTTTGTATGTAATTGCTCTAGATCTGAAGGCTCATAGACCGGATAGCAAGAGGGACCTAATTCATTCTCGGGGTATAAGTACTCTTGCGGAGGAGCCAACAATTCACAGGGTGTTTCTGGCAGACGCTCGCGAATCAGACCCAACATAGTTTTAGAAAGTTGATCTAAGTAGGCCTGCTGAAACCGCTGCAAACTGGGAATACGTACCCAGACATCATACTGGTCCGAACGCACCGTTCGTTGAACCAACATCATGTTTTCATGCGTCCATGGCGAGTAAATATCTTGCAGCAAGACAAAGCGTGGGGGCAAAGACTGAGTCGCACCGTTATCCTGGATCGAATATCTAAACCGCACCCAAGACCAGGTCGGCTCAACCGCGTCCGACTGATATAGTTTTTCTAGAAAGCGGCTATCCAAACGAGATGTCTCTTTCGACGTCAAAGCCCAGACGACCTGCTTCGCTCGAAGCACCCCATTGATCGAAGCACGGACTTCCATGGACTCCAGCCTTCGATCTTGAATTCCAAGATCCAGGATCTCGGCACCCTGGAAAACCTGCACCCCTTTTGATTCACACCAGGCTAAGGAGTCTGCAAAGCCACGGCGGCTAGCCCGCCGAAACATGTGGTCCGCAAAGACTGGCAAAGGTGCCCCCTGTTGGCTTCCTCGAGAATTCAAATGAAACCGTGTTGAGGCCAACTGATGACATAAATGAACCAACCAGGTTTTAGAAAAATCGTCGTCCCGTATCTGCCCTAGTAGATTTTGTCTCGCATCGGACTTTAGGTTCTCTGCCTGATTCAAATACTGAATATAGGCTTCTGGGAAACCTTCTTTTCGAAAGGAAAACTGAGCCAATGGGCCTTGGGTCTCGATCGGCCCCGACTTCAACCAAACGACAAAACCTTGCGGACAACTTTCCGTATAGTCCTCTTCGGTCAGGCGCTCTAGTTGAGTCGCCTGTAGACCTTCTGACTTGTAAAACCCAAATGGTCCCTCTCGGTCTTCGGGGGTCCAGCGAGCAAATCGCTCCGACAAATCGACAAGCCCGACTTTCAAACGCTTATCGGCAAGATCTGTGGCCAACCAGTGTCCACGACCAAAATTTGAAACGACAAGAACGTCAAATTCAGTACTCAAGCGTCCCACCCCTTTAAAGTCCAACCAGATGATCCCTCGGAACTTTCAACAATCTGACCGATTTCCATCACTCCGTCAGACTTTAAAAGCTCCATAACCTGGTCCTTACGGTCCTTAGCAACAACGAAAACCAAGCCAACGCCGCAATTGAATGTCCGAAGAAGTTCGTCAGTGGTCATTTGCCCACGACGTTGAGCTTCCAAAAATAAATCAGGGATTTCCCACGGTGTGATTTCTGCCGACAACGTCTTGGGTAAAATTCTTGGAATATTATCTAGGCCACCACCAGTTATATGGCTCATGGCATGGATGCCGTCGATGTGGCGAATTTTCGCATAACTGGCTGGGTACAAGGCCGTTGGAACTAAAAGCTGATCCACCCATTGATCCATATCCTTTGAAAACAACCGCCGCACCAACGAATAGCCATTGCTATGAAAGCCTGTCGATGGAAGCCCCAAAAGGACATCGCCCGCCTGGACACGTTCGGCGCCCAACACTTTAGGTCGATCGACAACTCCGATCGCAAAACCGGCGCAGTCGAAATCCTTATCTTGGTACACACCTGGCATTTCAGCGGTTTCCCCACCGATCAATGCTAAGCCCGACTGATGACAGGATCGGCGTATCTCACCTAAAAAAGCTTTCGAGTCATCAAGCTCAAGTTTTCCAACCGCCAGATAATCAAGAAAAAACATGGGCTCGGCACCACAACAGATCAAGTCGTTGACCGACATGGCGACCAAATCCTGCGCCACAACGGGCATTCTACCGTAATCGGCAGCAAGTTTGACCTTGGTGCCAACTCCATCGGTGCAGCTAACAATCAAGGGGTCTTCATATTGCTTAAAATCTATGCGAAACAAGGCCGCAAATCCGCCGATACCCGAAATCACTTTTTCGCTGTGAGGAGATGCTTCAGAAGATGAGGAAAGCCAGTCCACAAGTCGCTCGCCCGCTTCGATATCGACTCCGGCTTGTTTGTAGGAACTAGTCTGCGACTTGGACACTTACGTACTCCCAATTTTGAGGCCTGACGATAACATTTGGCGTCTAGGCGCACAATACTTTCGTCAAGTAACGCGGAAGGCGATTCCACTTCGGGGCCGAATTGGTTTTTATTTTCAAAGACTGCCCCTATACTGAATTCATGAGCCACATTCTTAGATACTTTTACACTCCCTGCCTGTCCCTTTTGCTGATTCTTTCTCCACATTTTGCAAAAGCAGACCTCCCTCAATCGCCCCTCGACGCAGGAATCCTGTTGGCTCAAGCCGACCCAACCGCCGACCCCTTCGCTGATTACAGCGAGTTCGAAGAGACGGCAGAGGAAGAAAAGGACATCAACTTCTTTAAAAACGGTCGATTTTTTACCATCGGATTGATTTTTGGAGCCCGTGACTTCACGGAAAACCTTGCCTCCATCGGCGACACAGCCACCCCCTTTGGGATTTTGTTAAGTTACTTCTTTGACCTTCGCTTTGCCATGCAGTTTAGCTATATCACTGGCGACCATAACCTTCGCTTCACCGGCGAAAGCGGCACCCCTGTCAGTGTGACCACCGGGCTATCTCAGTTTTCTATCGATTTTAAGTATTACTTTAACACTCAGAACGTCACCAAAGGCCTTGCCGACCTGAACCCCTACCTGATCGCCGGTTTTGGACAAGTTGAACGTGATTCTAGCGAAGACGGCAACTTTCGATTGGTGAAAGACAGCAACCTGGGCGTCAATATTGGTGTCGGCCTAGAGATCCCGATTTTACAGCGCGACATGTACATGGGCGCACAAGTGGCTTACCACGTCGTCAATTTTGAAGACGAAAATACAGAAATCACCTTGAATGACAGCGAGCCGACCGGAATCTACCCAACGGGCGACCTGATCACCTACACGGCCGTTATCGGCGTTAACTTCTAGAGGCCCGGATGAAGAACCTGGAAACAAGCGAAGACTTAAAGCTGATTTCTGCTGCGCCTGGCGAAGTTATTTTTAACGAAGGCGATCTTGGCTATGACTTTTATATCGTCCAAGGTGGGGAAATCGAAATCCGACGAACCGATGCCGACGGCGATCAAATTTGTCTGGCCAAGCTGGGCGCCGGAGAGCTATTCGGCGAGTTTGCNTTGCTTTCAACAAGCCCACGGTCAGCAACAGCCGTTGCCACACAACAATCTGAACTTCTTCGTGTTTCTGAAAAAGGCTACCAAGAGCTTCTTGGACAGCTGCCTGAATGGTCTATCAAGCTGATGGAGTCCATGGTCGGACGGTTAAAAGCGATGAATGAACACCTTGTTCAAACAGATCAGTTTCGCTTCGACAAACCATTTCACGGGAAATAGTCACGTCAGTAGAACAACCCCAAAGCTTGCAACAACAAACTAATCAAGATCACCCCTGGGGTCACCCACCCTAAGATAAACATCCAATGGCGAAACATTTTTAGGTTTTCCTGCTCTTGCTCGTCGATAAACTCTTTTTTCATGGCGGCCTCAGACAAACCATGGCGAACAACAAAGCAGATTCCTAAAGCGGCCATCGGCAGCAACCAATTAATCAAAAAACCATCCAGGAGCTCGAGAACACCACGACCTTGAAACTCAACGGACTGCAAAACACTACTGGAAAGACTTGGCAGGACCGCAACCCCCAACGAGACCGCGCCCGCAACCCAGGTCGATTTTGTTCTTGTCCAACCCTTGATCCCACGCACATTCGACACAACTGTTTCAAGCAAGCTAATACTTGCGCCCAAGGCCGCAAAATAAAGACAGAAAAAGAAAAGCGCCGCAACCACAGGCTGAATCTGTAAGCGCCCCAAAAAGACCGGCACCGTCTGAAACAACAACTCTGGCCCGACTCGCCCCCCTGGNCCAGCCAGAAAGATCGGAAAAACAAGAAGGCCGGCCACGATCGAAACAAAGGCATCAAGGCTTGCCACCCGGAANCCAATAGATGGTAAGTCTCGCGTCGCTTTGGATAGGTAGCCTCCGAAGGTCACCATGGTTCCAAAGCCTAAACTAAGAGTGAATAAAACATGCCCCAGTGCTTCAGCGGGAGCGGCCCATCCCAGCTTCGAAAAGTCGGGGTAAAGTAAAAACCGAAGCGCCTCGGGTGCCGTCGCCAGATCCAATGATTGACCAATAAGAAACACCAAAAACACAACAAAGATCGGTGCCGTGGACCCCATCCACTTCTCTAATCCTTTATCGAAATCCCTAGACACAACCACAGATACAAATATGAGGTGAACACTGGCTAGCAGAAGTTGTAGCCAACCGTTTCCACGCAAAGACTGCAGAATATCGACCGCATTCAGTGGATCTTGCCTAAAGCCTGCAACAAAAAATTGCATGGCAAAATGCAAAACCCATCCACTAATNACNGCATAGTAGGCCANCACAAAAGTCGCCAACCCCATGGCAAGGTACCCAATNTAGTTGGGAAGTTTCGGAAAGGGCTTTTTTGCCACCAGACGCTGCTTGGAAAGCTTTGCTAAGCCGGACAGTAAGCTATACCCATACAAGCGCCCTAACATCAGCTCGGCAATAATCACCGAAAAACCAACAACAAAAACCATCAGAAGATAAAGCAGAACAAAAGCTCCGCCACCNTTTTCGGCAACGATATAGGGAAATCGCCATAAGTTGCCCAGGCCGAATGCCGAAGCCAGTGCCGCAAGATAAAAACCGAACCGGGTTGTAAAAGAAGGTGTCTTGCCCTTCATCTTATCCCCTACGCTTGNTCAGGACCCAAATCGTATTCGAAGACATGCTCATCCAGCTCAAGATCATCGATCGAATCAACCGGTTTATAGTCCTCGACTTTCTTCGAGCTTCGCTTTTTCTTTCGGCTTTTCATACAAAAAATACGAACGGGAATTCCCTCAAGACCAAACTGCTCTTTTAACCGCTTCGATAAAAATCGGCGATAAGACGGAGTGACTCCGTCAGGGTGGTTTGCAAAAGCAATAAAGCTCGGAGGCCGTTGGTTCGTTTGCGTGAGNTAGTAAAACTTCACATCCGTGTGACCCCAAACAGGTGCCGGAGCNCCTCGAATNACTTCAAAGAAGAAGTTGTTTAGCTTCGACGTTGAGATCCGCTGATTTAGCTTTTCCCAAATATCCTGAGTCTTATCGAACAGGTTCTTAACACCTTTTCCTGACTTAGCACTAATAAACATCACAGGGACATCGACAAAGAAGTGAAACTCATCTAGGACTCGCTGACGAAAGTTCATTTTGAACTCTTCATCCATTTCTTTTCCAAGATCCGACTTATTGGCGACCAAAATGACCGCTTTATGCTGCTCGATGATTTCCTGCATGATTCGCGCATCTTGATCTGTTGGGCCAACAGTCACATCAACCATCAAAAAGACAATATCCGCTTTAGCAATGGAGTCGCGCGACTTATAGGCGGATAAAATTTCAACATCTTCTCTGCGCTTGGCTGAACGACGAAGCCCTGCTGTATCGATNATGACATAGTCCTGTCCGTCATACTGAAAGCCTTCTTCCACAGCNTCGACGGTCGTACCAGCTATATCCGACACCANCATACGCTGATGACCCAACAAGTAGTTACACAAAGAGCTTTTACCAACGTTCGGTTTACCAACAATCGCCAAATGAATACCATCTCGCTTTTGCACTTCGTGATCAGGAAGGTTGGCAATCACCCACTCGACTAAAGAATCGACGTTATCACGGGTTTCAAAGGCACAGGCAACGACATCGTANCCGAACTCATAGAACTCGGCCGTCAGCATTTCCTTTTCATGCATACGGTCAACCTTGTTAACGACCATAAGAAAGGGCTTGCCTGAGCTTTTAGCAACTTTAATGATATCACGGTCTTCGGGCGTTAAACCGACTTTGGCATCGAAGACAGCAACTAACACATCACAAGCTTCAAGTGCCTGAGGAAGTTGCTCACGGATCAACTGAGAAAAAGTATCCTTTGCCTCGGTAATTCCACCTGTGTCCATGACCTCAAAGGTTTCACCCCACCACTCGGCGGGCTCAACAAGGATGTCTCTAGTCACCCCGGGCTGGTTTTTAACAACCGCCTTACGAGTACGTGTCAAAATATTAAATAAAGTCGACTTCCCAACATTCGGACGACCTATAATGGCGACGCGCTTCGATCGATGAATCATGAGTTCGCCTCCCGGGTNGAGACATAACCGAATTCCTTCATCATAGGCTTCGAGCTCATCCAATTCTTTTTGACTTTAACATGCAGATCTAAAAACACCTTCTTGCCTGAGGCACGCTCGATATCTTTACGAGCCATCGTCCCCACAGACTTCAGAGTTTTTCCGCCATGTCCAACGACCATTGGCCGATGCCCATCACGTGACACGATGATATCTGCATAAATTCGGTCAATGTCAGGTAAAGCCTGGTATTTACGAATCTGGACAACCAATCCGTAGGGGACTTCCTGCTGAAAGTGTTCGAAACATTTTTCACGAATCACTTCAGATGTCAGTTCACGCAAAGACTGCGTTGTATAGATTTCTGGATCGTATAGTGGGGCCGGGCTTTCCGGTAACAACTGCTGAATCCCTTTAACAAGAAACTCCTCCTGTTGCTCTTCCGGTTTGACGACCGAATAGGTAAAAAGCTGTCCNCCCCGCTCGGTAACCATATCCCGAATCAATGGCGTTCGGTGCATAAACGAAAGGTCTGTTTTGGTCACAACAGCACACCAAGGCTTCCCCGAAGCTTTCATCGAATCCAATAGCTTTTCAATGTGCTTTGGATCTTTTTCATCTAAAGAAATCACGGCTAAAAGCGCATCGCTTTCCTCCATGACCTCTGTGTATTCAGTGTGTAGAAACTTATTTAAGCCCTTGTCACCGCGAACAAAACCCGGAGCATCGACAAAAATAATCTGACCTAAGTCATCAGTAAAAATCCCTTGGATCCGCTGCCGAGTGGTTTGTGGCTTCGCCGTAACGATGGACACCTTCTCGCCGATCAAGTGGTTGATTAGGGAACTTTTTCCTGCGTTAGGACGACCAAGAACTCCGACATAACCTGCTTTAAACATTTTGACTCTCCATGGCTCTCTTAGCCGCTTTTTGACTCGCTTGTTTTTTACTTGGACCTTTACCCGTAGCGATGACTTCGCCGTTAACAACCAGCTCAACTTCGAAGGTTTTACTGTGATCAGGACCTTCGGCTTTCAATACACGGTACTCCGGCGTGTATCCGGTATCTCGCTGAATGACCTCTTGCAGTCGGGTCTTATAATCCGAGGTAAAATCAGATTCTTCAGTAATTTCGGACAACAGCGAATCGAATAGCCCCAAGCAAAACCGCCTTGCATGATCGAAACCCTGATCTAGGAAATAGGCTCCGATAAGGGCCTCTAAGGCCGANGCCAACAGCCTGGGGTTACTTCGGCCCTGCTTGCCAATTTCACCTTTTCCAAGGCGAAGTTTTTTTTGTAATCCAATTTTCAAAGCCAGCTCGGCCAGCGCGGCTTCATTCACAAGGCTGGCTCGCAACCGGGACAAGGGTCCCTCAGGCAAAGCTTCGAATTTAAGAATCAGTGCCTCGGTCAAAACAGCCGACAAAATGCTGTCACCAAGAAACTCAAGCCGTTCGTTGTTTCCTAAATTCTGCGCTCTATGTTCGTGCGCATAACTTTTGTGAGTCATGGCCTTTTCCAACAGCTCGGGCTGCTGAAAGGCCGGCAACACCGCCTCGGTGTCGATCCTATCTGAGGTCATCCTTGGCTCCTTCGCCAAACTTATTTATAGGTGTTTATAGGCCTTTAGACGCTGCGCCGCAAGGTCAAAATAGGTCTTTGATATCAAGATGTTAGACAGTGAACCCAAAGAGAACTGCGAAGCCGACAGCGGGCAGCAAGTTTCCGATGGGAATCTCGGTGATCTTCAGCAGATTCAGCCCCAAGGCGGCAACCAAAAGTCCACCTGTGGCGGTCAGGTTCGCAATCACCTCAGGAGTCGCTAGATCTCCGACAGCCATCGCCGTTAAGGATATGCTCCCCTGATAAAATAAGACGGGGATGGACGACAGCAGAACTCCCAAGCCCAAGCTCGAGGCCATAGGGATTGATATCAACCCATCCATCAGGGCCTTGGTGTATAACAGACTTGGATCCGATTTCAGACCGTCTTCGATGGCACCCAAGATCGCCAGCGACCCGACACAGTAAAGCAAGGTCGCCCCGACAAACCCTTCGGTGAATCTGGCGTCCCCTCGCCCTAGTTTCGTTTTGACAGCTTCTGCAAAATCCTTCAGTCGGGCCTCAATATCAACCCACTCGCCAACAACACCCCCGAAGGCCATGCTGAGGATGACAATCAAAATATTGGCTTCGACCATCGCCATTTTCAATCCCACCACAGCCACACATAACCCCATCGCCTGAATACAAATGGCCTGGTACCTCGCCGTAAAGTATCGACCTAAAACCAAACCAAAAAAACCACCTGCAACAATGGCCATTGAATTTACGAGAGTCCCCGTCATAACATCCTCAAAATTATAATCCGGTAAAAACCTGACAATTGGATCGACAGCCAAACACAGGCCAAAACGGTCCTACAATGGAGCGAACCAAAAAGGATCACTGCGTACAAATAGCAGGCCAATCTCCGAGCCCATGGTCCAGCTTTCGTTAAGACCTAAGACTGCCTTCCGAACAGTCCATAAGGGAGGTCATCGGATGAAACTGATTCTAACACTGTCACTGTTTGTTGTTTTCGGGAACCACGCCTTCGCCAAGGCCCCTTGTGCCAGTAAGGGAAAAGACCTTGTTATTATGATCGATCAAAAAGGAGTGAAGAAATGCTCGAAAGAGGATCTTCAGCTAAAAGCCGGCAAGATCGAAGACGAACAAAGCCTTCCTAAAAAAAGAACACAAAAGTCGGTCATGATCGACCAAATCGGCATCTAGCTACCGGTCAGCCAGACTACTTTTGAGCAAGCCCTAAATCCGTGCAGCTACGACCAAACAGCTCGTCACAGAAGGCTTCATCGACAGTCACCAAAGGGCTCTTCGAATACAACCCGGATAACTTTTGTAAAAATTCAGACTTTGAAATCGACGCGTATTCGTAATTCAACTGAAACCCCTCA
>NYZX01000102.1 GCA_002686065.1 Pseudobdellovibrionaceae bacterium
GCCTCGTTGATTCCGATGTACTTTATGGTCGGGATTTGGGGTGGAGCTCGTCGAATCTATGCGACATTGAAGTTTTTCATATACACCATGGTCGGCTCGGTCTTTATGCTTCTAGCGATCATCTTTTTGATCTACCAGTGTAAAGAACAGCTCGGGTTTATGAGTGCAAGCATTCTGGACTTTTACAAGTTAGAGCTTCCATTTGTTGCTGGAACGATCTTTTCGACACAAACAGCTTTGATGGTTGGTTTTGCGCTGGCTTTCGGGATTAAAGTTCCCATGTTCCCGGTCCACACCTGGCTTCCAGACGCCCACGTTGAGGCGCCGACCCCGGGGTCAGTCATTCTGGCCGGCGTGATGTTAAAGATGGGAACCTACGGTTTTTTACGTTTCGTGCTTCCGATGTTCCCTGACGCGGTCTCATACTGGGGATGGTTGTTCCTATTCTTGGGCGCAGTAGGAATTGTCTACGGAGCTTTGGTGGCCATGGTTCAGCTGGACATCAAAAAGCTGGTGGCCTATTCGTCGGTGAGCCATATGGGCTATGTGATCATTGGGCTGTTTGCTTTAAATGAATACGGAATTACTGGTGGGCTCTACCAAATGCTTAACCACGGTATTTCAACAGGGGCTCTGTTCTTTTTAGTGGGAATGATCTACGAAAGAACGCATAGCCGGGAAATCGCACAGTATGGTGGCCTGGCTCCGGTGGCGCCGATTTTTACGATCTTATTTATTGTCGTCACAATGTCATCCATTGCCGTTCCAATGACCAATGGCTTCGTTGGCGAGTTTTTGATTTTGATGGGAACCTATCTGACCTCGCCGGCATTTGCGATCATCGCAGTGACTGGGGTGGTGCTAGGTGCGGCCTATATGCTTTGGATGGTGAAGCGAGTCTTCTTCGGTGCAGAAGGGGAAATCGTCACAAAATATAAGGCCTCCGGCCTGGATGTGAATCGCCGGGAAATCGCGGTGATGACCCCGATGGTAATTTTAATTTTCTGGATGGGATTATTTCCCAATCACTTTTTGAAATATAGCAAAGTCAGTATTGCTCACTTGGTCGAGACCAAAACATCTTACCAACTGAGCGTTATGGATAACCCAGGTCGATCGATGGAATCGGTTGCCCAGGTGGAGGAATAGTCATGTTAGAAGCGCTTGGACAACTGACCGGAACGGCGAACAACATCTTTGTTCTTTCGCCCATGATTTTTCTTTTCCTGTTTAGCCTGGTTCCTATCACGATGAAAGTGCTCAATGGCAACAAAGAGCCGTCTTTGTTATTTAGCTTCCACCTTCCAGTGGTTGGAGCTTGCTTGGCTTTGATCGCGACCATATTAATTTCCATGATCAATGCCGCAAAGGATCAGGTGCAGGTCCTATACAGCAACTCGTTGGTTGTAGATGGGATTTCGACCTGGACGACGGTGACCATTATTATCGTATTGATCTTTTCGCTACTAATGAGTCGGGAAAGTTTGGCTTTGTATGGAAGACAGTTCTCAGAGTATGTCTTCTTATTGTTTAACTCGGTGGTCGGAATGATCGTTGTCGCTTGGTCCAACGATTTGGTTTTGACCTTTATCGGTATCGAGGTCATGTCGCTTTGCCTGTACATCATGATCGCGCTCAGCCGGGAAACCAATCTATCTAAAGAAGCGGCACTGAAATACTTTGTGCTTGGAAGCTTTGCCTCGGCGGTTTTTCTATACGGAATCGCCTTTGTCTACGGGACCTTGGGNTCNACCTATTTGTCAGAAATTACTCCGGTTGCAAAAGAAATGATTTCGACCAGCCGTATGTTTCTTGTCGGCGTGGTCTTAATCATTATCGGCCTGGGATTTAAAGTTTCNGTATTTCCNTTTCACTCGTGGACGCCGGATGTTTACCACGGTAGTCCAACAGCATTAACCAGCTTTATGGCAACGGGTGTAAAGGTCGCGACCTTTGCGACTTTCTTGCGCTTTATGCTGACCGAAGCTTTGATTGGNGAGCGTGCAGAGACCATGTTGGTTGCGATGCAGTGGTTAGCCGTGTTGACGATGTTAGCCGGAAATATCGCTGCCATCATGCAAGATAATTTAAAGCGGATGNTGGCCTATTCAAGCATTGCTCACTCGGGCTATTTATTGGTGGGACTTATTGCTGCAAGTACAGAAGATGGTCAGATAGCGGGTTCGACAGGTCTTATTTTCTACGGTGTGACCTATGCACTTGTCACTGTGGGCTCTTTTGGGTTGGTGTCTTTGTTTGAAACCCGAGTGGATAAGCAAGTGATGGTTGATGACCTAAAAGGCCTGGGNTCTCAACAACCCTATATGGCTTTAGCTTTAACTATTTTGATGCTGTCATTAGCTGGCATTCCACCGACGGTGGGCTTTTTTGGAAAGCTATTTATCTTTTCATCGGCACTGGATCAGGGTTTTGTTTGGCTAGTGATTTGGGGTGTGATCAATTCGGTGATTAGCGTTTATTACTATCTTCGTCCCGTCGTTACTATGTATATGCAAGAGGGCGAATCGGTCATCGAACGAAAAGCGGCCAACACCAAGTTTGTCGTCGTGTTCAGTTCGGTGATGGTGATCTTTTTAGGGCTGTTTGCGAACGGTCTTTATGAAATCGCACGTCGATCGGTCGAATCCTTATTTTAGGAATAAANCCAATATTTCCATTTTTAAAAGCCACCTCGAAGGTGGCTTTTTTTATGAGCTGGACGTGGGCCTGGGCTTGAAGCGGCCCTGTTGGTNGTAGAAGAAGCTGGACTGTGGCAGGTCAAAAAATCTAGCTAAAATAGATCCATGCTTGCTGTACTTTTCTGGACATTTTTTTCGCTGCAGATTTCTGCAGAGGCGCAGCAATGTGAGGCTCAAAAATCCGATATGGATTATACCGGGATGATGGGGCCGACTCGAGATCAAGGTGCTGTTGGCTGGTGTTACGCCTATACAGCAGCGGACCTTATCACTTTTCATCTGCGAAACACTGGGGACCTTAAAGGCGGTCAAATCTCTGCATCCGGTTTAAGCCTTCAAAGTAATGAATTTAACCGCCTCACAAGCATTGGGCGTTTAAATGCNCTAAGCCTTGATNCAAGTCGTTATGAAGCAGAGGCCGAAGATCGTTGGCATCGGTACGAAGATTTAAGTCAGCAGTTAGACGCGCGAAAGCAAAAGCTGCATCGCCAACGGCCAGATCTAAAGGAGGGCCTGATTCGCGCCGATGCCCAAAATGACGGTCGTGAATTTGAAAAAGCAAAACTGGCTGAGTTAGCTTATTTAAATCGTGATCCGCTTTATCGNCGNATAAAAACCCAACTAGAAGTTGTCGGTTCTGAGGCGATGCATATCGATAATTTACGTCGAGGTGTTGAGGTCTCGGGCGGTGCCTACTTAGAGCTACAAGGTGGACAGGCGAAATGGGCCCTGGAAAAGGGTCTTGCCAACGGGATGTGCCTAGAGAGCCGTCTGCCATCGGATGATTCCTTAGCTTCAGAAAACTTCACGAAGATGCTGAATCAGGCTGNCNCGAGCAAGCAAGGTAAAACCTACACGAAGGCTGGAAAACGACAGGTGTTTTCTTATCTAACGGATCCAGCCNTAAGGGCCCTATCAAACCAGGACCCCAATTACTGTCGGNACTATAAANNTTTAATGGCACAGGTGTTTCAACTACACCAGGCTTCGGTAGATGCGCTTGTGGCCTCGCCATCGCCCGTGGATCAAGCCCTTGCTGAGGCTTGTCAGCTGCGCCCAGAGGTCTTGCCGACTATTCACAGTGGACTGTTTTCAATCAATGAAAGCACACAAAATAAAAAAAATAAGTTAGACGAAGTTTTAAAAAGCGGTCGTCCCTTAGAGGTCAACCTNCTAGCCCANCATTTTGAAATGGAGGGTGAAGGCCTGGCTGCNGCCAAGCAAGANCCGAAGTTNAGGCGAACTAGCCACTCGGTTGTTATCGCAGGGCAAGTCACGGACTGTGAAACCGGGAAAGAAAGCTATATNGTCCGAAACTCTTGGGGGCCAAAGGGCTGCGAAAGAAAACGGCTAGCTTACCGAAGCCTAAGTCCGAAGGATCCAAGAGAAGTAAAACTAAAAAGCGAAATGCAGAAAAAAGTGAAGGTATGTATTCACGGAGACAAGACCAACATGCTGGCTTGCTTGAATCAAGCAAGGACAGATCATCAACAAGCTAGAAGCCAGATTAATGNGGCCCCTTTTACTTGNGATGAAANNGGGAANTTTCTNTTTGATAAAACGCGCTTNGCCGAAGTCGTGGAAGGATACACCTATGTTAAGTAGATTCCTGATAATGGGCTTACTGCTNATTCACCTTCCTGTTATGGCCAGCAATGAATGCTCTGAAAAACTCTTTTCATGGCTAGAAGCTGGGAAGAAAAAATCAAAAGCATATAAGGTGTGTCGCTATTCGAGCTTAAAGATCTCTGAAAACTGTCAACGAAATGAAAATTGCCTGGCAGTAAAAGCTTACCTAACACCGGTTGAATATAAAGACGCCAGCGCCATTGGTACCAGAGAATCGGCCCACTGCACCCGGTTTGGCGGCGTGACCCGCGCGGTTGAAATAAAGGGATCTCAAGGGGCTTCCTATTGTTTTTTCAAAGACGGCAGTTTTTTAGAGCTGTCGAACTTGCTGTATAAGTAATCAGACGTTGTACTGCCTTAGGGCCTGCATCGCCGAGCGAAAACCCGTTCTGACAATCTGTGATAATCGGATGGGGTTTAGGCTAAAGTGATCATAGAAAAACATCTTATAGTCTTGTGGACTTGGGTGGATATAGATTCGATCGACGTCGGGCCTAAAATCCGTTCGAGTTCGAAGGATTTCCATCAGCTTTTCGCGCTGTTCAATGGGTAGATCGATTTCTTTTAAATAGCCATTTACCGAGTTCATCAATTTTCGNAAATTGGTTTGGTGCCTGATGTGGGCATCAATTTTTTGCTGCACGGTTTGGTAAAGCGCTTGGTTCATAATCACAGGAATACCGTAGTTATGAAGTGAACCCATTTCTTCCGAGTAATGATAGGGTTGGATCGAGTAACTAGAAATCACTAAATCTGCACCATGGGTTTCGGCGACATGCGTTGAAAGAGTGTCGCGGATTTCACCGTCAAAAAAATAAATGGTTTTATTAGAGCCGGGCTTATGAATACCCCAAGGGGCAAACGCTGGGGGAAGACTGGCCGAGGCCGCAACGGCGTCACTGATATTGGCATAGTTGGCGTACTTAATGGTTTTATCTTTGGTCGTTTCGGCAAAGGGGCCAAAGATCACTTCGCGCGAATGATTCAGCTGCGTCGCGCAAATATAAAGGTTCACACCTAAATCAGAGAACTCGTTGGTGGGAAGGGCTTTTTTGCGCATATACCTTTCGATATTTCGCATCGAAAAGATCCCATTAACTTTAACACCCTTTTTCAAAAGGACTTCTAAACCACCTGAAATGACGGGCTTTTTTTGAAACCAGTCCGAAAACATGCGAAAGGGATGGCCGCCTTCAATATTTAAGGCAAAGATATCTCGGTAGGTCAGTGGCTTTAACACGCGTCCGGTGTTTTGATTGCGTGTTCGAAAAGTTCCAAGGCCCGCGCCGCGGGTGAAGGCTTCGATAATGGCTTCGACCGAGTATCCGGAAGCTAAAAGGCTGGACATAACAGCTCCGGCACTGGATCCGACATACATTTTAAATGTCATCGAATCATCCGGGTATTGGTCAGCGACCTCTTCAGGTAGGCCGCCGGCGAACTTAAAGCCCTTTTCGCGCAGCGCCAAACAAGCGCCAATATGAAAGGCTGCTGCCTTTACTCCTCCGCCGCTAAGCACCAAAGCTAATCGTTTTTTATCACTGAGCTTCTTCATCTTGAGCCTACTCAAAGTTCTCGTTTCATGACTATCTTAGTCTAAATGCAAACAGCAGGATACTTTTTGAGTGGTCATCTGCAGAAATTGGAAGAACAGCGTCATTGGATAGCTCAGAACGAATGACGGCCATTTGAATAGGTTGGTCAGACTGATCAGCGACAAAATAGCCAGACCTTGGTAAGGCTTGTCACCCGCATGAACAGGACCAAAGAAGGGATTTACGGCAGAAATTGCCGATGACCAAGGGCTTGGTCACTTCTTGCTTTACAGCCCTGACTACTCCTGATTAGACTCATCATGAGGTCAACGGGAGACATCAACTTGGTAAAAGACAACTGGTTAACCTTAAATGAATACTCAAAAAAGTATGATTTAAGTATTTCGACCCTACGTCGTCGAATCAAGAATGATGAAGCCCGGCATATCTTTGAAGAGGGTAAGTACTTCTTGTTCGATGAAGCGATGGTNAAACACAAAAGTGTTCTTCCAGCGAAAGCGAATAACGAATCAACTTCTACCCATCAAAGTGTGTCCGAGGCGACACCGAAGACGTCATCCACAAATGAACCTGTGATGTCCACGGCTCAAGAGATCCTAAAGGAACTTAAAAAAGCCTATATGGTCATTTTGCAGGAAAAAGAAGAACAGATATCTGTTCTGAAAAACGAGGTAGCGGACCTACAAACTTTGGTTCGAGTTCTTGAAAGTGAGAACGAGCGTCTGCGCCGTGTGGATTTTGTTGCACCGAACTTTGATAAACCCCTTGTGGATTTGTAGAAGTTGTTTGTTGTTTGCAGGGTGGTCTCGTACCCAAGGCCACCCTGTTCCTATTTTCTTTCCAAATACAAAGTCATATCAANTAGTTAAANTTTACCNATCGGTCGGTAAATATCCCTATAGAGAANTTATCCAGTAAAATGCTTTGAAAATTTTCTGAAAATCAANGCAAAGCCTTTACATCTTGAAAACTCTTCTGTAAGTTATGCACAATTTTTGTGTTTACGCATAGCAACACCAGCTCAAACGAAAAGGATCCCCCATGAAACAACTCATCATCTTCTCGGCTCTTGCTCTACTTACTTCGGTCGCTTCTGCTAGCGCGATCCAACCCTGTAATGGTTCACAACACACCCAAGGTACTAGNTTTATGGAACAAGCTGATGCCTACGAAAAATGTGTAACAAACAACTTCGCGGAACTGGCGAAAAAATACGGTGTGTCTTCAGAGCTTAACATCTGTGTTGGAATCCACGATGTATCNAATGCTTACCGCAATTGTACAAACAGCAACTTTTCAATTCTCGCTGCAAAGGCCGATGTGGCTCCACAACGNTGTGATGGAATTGGTCCAGACACTCGCGGTTTCGAGCGTTGTGTAAATCGCAACTTCGAGCGCCTACAATAATCTTTCGATTGCAGATCGTTCTCTTTTTGAAAAGCGGCCGGGCCTGGTCGCTTTTTTTTGCGTTGAATGTCGAAGCGTCAAAAAAATCGACAGCAAAAAACCACCCTTTCGCATGAAGAATCCGTCAGTGCATCGTCTAAGCAGCCAGAAAAAGCCGTGATTTAACTAGGCGCACATATAAAAAGCTGGCACAACAGATGCTTTAAAAAAAACAGATTCGTGAAGGAAGGCCCAGTGAAGCACCTAGTAATTCTATTTTTACTGACTCTATCGATCGCCTGTGCACACAAGGCTGATAACGATTCAAAGAAGGCCTCCAGCTGTGGTTTGGAAACAAGGGCCGCTTTTGATGTTGGGTCGGGAACGACCAAAATGGTGCTTGCCCAGTTCGATACCTGCGAAAACCGTGTAACGGA
>NYZX01000103.1 GCA_002686065.1 Pseudobdellovibrionaceae bacterium
GGCGTCACCCATGACATTACAGAACAAACTCAAGTCAGTGAGCAGTTTCAACTTGCGATCCAAGCGGCTCGACAAGCCAGCCAATCGAAGTCTCGGTTTTTAGCAAATATGTCGCACGAAATCCGCACCCCTCTGAACACCATCATGGGTATGGCTGATCTCATTAAAGAGACCTCGNTAAACCAAGANCAACGCCGCTACGTTGAGTCCATCCTCGATTCTGGTNATTCGTTGATTAATATTATCAATGACATTCTAGATCTATCGAAAATCGAAGCCGGTCAGCTTGAGATTGAAACCATTGAGTACAATCTTCCACGACTGGTTTCACAGATCGGCGACACCATGGCGGTCAAGTCACCCTCCAAAGACCTGGAGCTGGTCATAAACTATGACCAGTCACTGCCCGAGTTTGTCAAAGGTGACCCCTTAAGAACGCGCCAGATTTTACTGAACCTGATCAGTAACGCCTTAAAGTTCACAACTAAAGGTGAAGTTCGTCTGGATGTCCGACACCAGACCTCCTCGGTGCACGACCATTTGATCGTGTTCACCGTCCAAGACACAGGAATTGGAATTCCTCCTTCCAAGATCAAAGAGATCTTCATGAGCTTTACTCAGGCCGACACCAGTATCACCCGGCAGTACGGCGGAAGTGGACTGGGGCTAAATATTACAAAAAAACTGACCGAAGCCATGCATGGATCTATCGACGTCCAAAGTGAAGTCGGAAAGGGAAGTCGGTTTATCGTCACCGTTCCTGTCGAGGTGTCACAATCAACTGTCAAACCTTTGCGGAAGAAATTCGAACCCCTGAAAGACAAGCGGTTCTTAGTCCTTGAGCCAAACCGAGGCTCAAGGGAACTCATATGTAAGTATCTCCAACACTACGCAGGCACTGTTGAGATTGCAAAAGACCTTTCGGATGCCCGGCAACGATTGGATCAGTCAACCGATGCCCCGTTTGAGGCCGTCTTCGTGAATGCCGATTTACCGAAAATCGAAAAAACCTTTTCAAAGCCTTTATCCTGGAAAAGCGCAGACGGCTACGTGNTNACAACCCGGNTGGTTCTCNTATTCCCTAAACACCACCACGAAAATGGTCGCGTCGCCAAAAAGTACCGGGCAAACACATACCTGACAAAGCCCTTTTTGCCCTTACAGGTTTTACAGTCCGTAACATTTAGAAAGTGGGACGGNAACTTAGGACGGGTCATGATCGTTGACCCCAAACCAGAAAACTATCAAGACACCATCCCCTACCTCGAGCAACGAGGGATCGAGGTTGATGTCCTTGCAGCTCCATCCTTGGCTTTGGACCGCTTAGCTCAGAAAAAGTATCTGTCTATCTTCGTCAGCGGTGAGCTTGAAGAAATCACCAGCCTTGGGTTCGCCGAAGCCGTTCGGTCTTTAACGGAAAATGCTTCAACACCGCTTCTTGTTGCAACTCCGTCTCAGCAGCCGGAAACCTCTGCCTTAGCCAGAGACCTAAAAATTGAACATATTATTCCTCAAAACATGGAGCCCAGCGCACTTGCTGAGCGCATGTACATCAGCGCCTCGACGTACCTAGAAGCCACCCACAGAACCAAGGGTAAAAAAGTCGCCCCAAAAAATATTCGACACGGGCTTCGCATCCTATTGGTAGATGATTCGGCGAAAAACCGAGAGCTGGTCGTCCTCTATATGAAAGATGCTGACGTACATATCGAACAAGCCGAAAACGGCCTTCAGGCTTTGGAAAAGTTTAAGTCGGATCACTTTGATATCGTCCTTATGGATATGCAAATGCCTATCATGGATGGCTACACCGCCACCCGTAAAATTCGCGAATGGGAAGCCTCGAAAAAAGTTTTACCGACCCCAGTCATCGCTTTGACCGCTTTTGCTTTAAAAGAAGAAAAGCAAAAAAGCTTTGATTCGGGATGTTCGAGCCACCTAACCAAGCCAATAAAAAAAGCCCAATTACTTGACGCCTTGACGTCACACCTTCAGGAGAAAGCCTCATGAGTCGCCCCCAAGTTATTATCGAAGAAGAACTCAAAGACATCATTCCGTTCTTCGTTACCGAAACTCAAAAGGACTTTGTCGAACTTCAAGGCCTGGTCGACACGTCTAACCTCGCCGGAGTCAGTGAGCTCGCCCACCGACTGAAAGGCGAATGTGGAGGCTACGGATTTGATAAGCTCTCTGAGCTTGCACTGGAGGTTGAAAAAGCCGCCAAAGCGGGCGATGGGTCGAAGCTGAGTGAGTTGGTTGACCAAATGGTCACCTATCTCGCTGAAGCGGAACTAAGGCTTGGCGATGCNAACGGCCCCGTTTTAGAAATTCCAAAACAGTAAGCTGCGTTTCGATTTTCATTCAGGTGAGTCTGGTAACTAAGTCGCGCGAATGACAATCACAGAAATATTGTCATCTCCGCCGTTGTCTTTGGCTTGTTGAATCAAAGCNGGAACACAGCGGCTAACACCTTCGTTAATCAAAATAGACGCCATATCCGGATCCTCAACCAAACCNCTGAGGCCATCACTACAAAGCATATAGGTGTCCCCGGACTGCACCTGCCGAACGAAAACATCTGGACTGACCGACTTTTCAAAACCAACGCTACGAGTAATAACGTTCTTTCCNATCATCAGCTCAGATTCAGCCTCTGTCAGAACCCCTGCACGAACCTTTTCATTCACCAACGAGTGGTCNTCGGTCATCTGCCAAAGGTTACTATCTCGAAATAGGTAGGCTCTTGAATCACCGACATTGCCTAAGTAAACATCACTTCCACGGAAAAAAGCCATAACCATCGTGGTCNCCATGCCCATGAGCTCTGGAGAATCNANATGGCTTTTTTCATAAATCAGGCGCCCGGCCTGCTGATAACAGCTACTAATGAAGGTGGCCGTATCAAAGCGATGATCCGCTGCTAACTGAGCAGCGACCATATTTTCAACAGTGTCTACGGCCATTTTCGAGGCGACTTCGCCGCCTTGGTGCCCACCCATGCCGTCTGCAACAATAAAGAGACCCTGTTCGCGACTGGCGTAAATACTGTCTTCATTTAATTCACGTTTTAACCCGACGTCTGTCTGGGCCCAAAACTCGATCTTCATAGAGTTTATCCTACCCCGATTTTAGATTCAGGCAAAGAAGTTCTAAAAGCTATGCCCTCTGCTTAGGTCCCATGGACTTCAACTTTTTACCAAGATCATCCGATAAATCCCCCATGAGCAAAGGATTGTCACCCTACATAACCAGTCTTCGATTTTTCATATCGCTTTCAGTGATTCTCCATTTTTGCTTCTATGTGTCTGTCTTCATTTTTGACGCACCCGAAAATCAAGANTCCTCTGAAGAAACCGTCGAGTTCACCTATATCGAACCCAAAAAAGACGACGGACAAATCGTTGAACAGTCTGAAACCCGCATCAACGATGACATTCCCGAAGAGACCAAATTCAAAAGCCGTTTCAATCAACGGGTCGTTCGACAAACCAAAGCCGCCAACACCGGAGCTTTTCGAAACTCAGCAGGACGGGGTGGCACCGGACAGGACCTAGCGCCAAAAAACACACAGCAAATGAAAGCAAAACAGGCGAAACAAACACAAGCGAAGCCCCAAGGCCTTGCCGCATTTGCACCAAAAGTTGATTACGCAAAACTTGTTCAAGAATCGGCTACCAGAAAACCAACCTCACAGGGACAACAGGCCTCGCAATCAGATGACCACCTGAAAGACATCGAAGTCGGAGCTCAAACCATATTAAGCACCCGTGAGTTCGTCTATTACGCCTACTACTCACGAATCAAAGGTAAGATTCGCCAATACTGGGAGCCAAGTATTAAGGCCAAGGTGTCACGACTGCTCCGCGAAGGTCGATCCATTGCATCTAACCAATCTAGAAAAACCAGAATAATTATCACTTTGAACGACAGCGGCACACTCGAGCGTGTCCAAGTCGTCGAAGAAAGTGGTGTGCGTGACCTTGACGACGCGGCCATTGAAGCCTTTAAGGCAGCAGCGCCATTCCCCAACCCACCACAGGGAATGGTCGAGGGCGACGGTAAAATTCGCATAAAGTGGGACTTTATTTTAGAAGCATCGGTTAGGTCTTTTGAAGATTTTCAAGGATTTGCCTGATGAAATTTGCCATCTTTTTGTCAAACTACGAAGGGCAAACTTCCTTGCAAATGGAGCAGGACCTGGTTCGTGCTTCCAGTTTTCTTCAGCAATTTGATGACGCTTCACAAATGATCTTGGTTGCCCCCAGCGTCGATGAACAGGGCCTACTTGATCGGCGAGGATCCATTGCACCTGAACATTTCGTTTTTGACCACAGCGACGAAGCAAGCCCAATGACTCAATTACAAACGGCTGCACGTCACTTCAACGATGCNTTCTTTATGATTTTTGTCGACGAGCTGCCGACAGANCCGGGAATCCTTAGCCAACTGGTTGGGTTTATCGGGGAAGGACTCAGCCCAGAAGTGACCTTTGTCCAGCCCATGGGACCGGTCGGCAACTTCCTTTTGAAAAAGTTTCCAATATTTATCACCAAGTACGGTTGTGACAAATTCGGCCAGCTCGATGGCACCAAAAACCTGTATGACTTTCAACATGTGCAGCTTCCCGTCTACGATGGCACATCACGGGTACAACAGGCCTAAACCCTTTATACGACCAAAGTGATCGCCGACTCTTGTCCTGTCTAATTCGCCCATCAAGGCGTTGAAATCTGGCCTAATTTACCTCATTCTGGGGGCCGTTTTAAAGACAACCAAAGAGGTGATGAGTGGCCAATTCCAAGACGCCAAACCGACAGGTATTAGAAAACATCGTGAGCCGAGCTCACTACCTATTTAACCAAATGATCTACCAAGCGAACCATCGTGACGACGTTGAAAAAGGCGACCCCAAAGTCGGCGGACACCATTCAGCCAGCGCCAGCGCTTTACACATCATGAGCGCCATTCATCTATTGGCGAAATCAAATTTTGATCATGTCGCCAACAAGCCTCACGCTTCACCTGCGGATCACTCGCTAAACTATCTGATGGATCTGTTTTTAGATGAAAACAATCAGCGCATGAGCCTTGANGACTGCAATCAAGCGATGAAGGGNCTTCGAGCTTTCCCTAAAAATGGCGAGCCCGTTTTCCAAAGCTACCACTCAGCTTACGATCCCGACCGACACAACTTCTTCCCATCAGGAACCGTCGGGATTCCACCTGTTCAAGCGGGTTACTTAGCTTTGGCCTACCGATATGCCGAAGAGCATGGCTTCGAAGTACCTGAAGCTCACTTCTGGGCCGTGATGGGTGACTCTGAATTTCGCGAGGGCTCCCTGTTTGAAGCCATTCCTGACTTTGCCGAGCGCGAACTCGGGAACCTGACTTGGATCGTCGATTACAACCGACAGTCTCTGGATGGTCACCGAATTACGAACAAGCGGATTATGGACGGAACCGATAACGAACGCATCGAGCGTACAATGCGCGCCAACGGATGGGATGTGATTCAAGTCCGACACGGATCCGTGCGCCAAGCCTTGTTCAAGAAAAAAGGTGGCGACAAGTTTAAGAAGTTCCTTGAAGATGACCTTGAAGATTTTGAGTTCCAAGCGCTTCTTCTTGTCGAAGATATGGCGACTTTGAAAGTGGGNTTAGCGAAAGAGCACCCCGACTTAAAAGAGTTCCTAGACGGCGTNACAGATGAAGAGCTCTATCAAGCCCTTCGCGACCTCGGTGGCCACGATATTCTTTCGCTGTACGAAGCTCTTGAATACAGTAAAAAAGATCCTCGCAAGCCAGTGATGATCATTGTTCACACATTAAAAGGCTGGGGCCTTAAAATGGCAGCTCGCCCAGGAAACCATTCCAGCTTGGTGTCTAAAGCCGAAGTGGACGAACTTCGAGAAGCTCAAGGAATTGACGAGGAAACCCTTTTTGCCCGCTTCGATGAAAACTCGGAGGAAGGAAAATTCCTTAAAGCGCGCGGCGAAAAGCTTTACAAAGATATCCAAGAGCAAGAACAGTATAAACAACGCAATATACAAACCCTTCGGGAGCGGCTTGATTCTTTCGGGGNATTGCCTCCCACTCTTGACGTTAACCTAAAGATGGCCAGCTACCCACACACNCAGTGGATGTTAGGGCAGCTGACAGCAAAACTGTCTCGATTCGCCAATACACCTTTGGACGAATCTCAGTTGAAAGAAAAACAGAAAGCACTGACCGACAGTGAGAAGCCTTGGAAGACCGTCGGGGAACTTATGGTTCACATGGCGCCGGATGTCGGCACGTCCACCAACCTAAACCCCGCGATGGATGGAAAAATCTTTGGAGCTCCGGTCGTCCGCGACTTCGAAGGTGAGCTTGGAGTCAAAGATGCCAAGCTGCCAGACCTAGTCCCTGGTGAAGACCTTGATGACCGCTATATTCGCTTTGAAATTGCCGAAGGAAACGTGATGTCCTGCATGGGTAGCTTCGGAAAAATGCGAGACCTTCTAGGGATTCCACTGGTTCCATTAATGACCGTCTATGACTTCTTCGTAAAGCGCGCCCTCGATCAGTTCTTCTACGATCTTTACTGGCGATCTAGCTTTATCCTGGTCGGAACACCTTCAGGGGTTACACTGTCTCCGGAAGGGGCTCAACACGGTTGGAAATCAGACATCCAAATCCCGAACCAAATCACTTGGGAACCNTTCTACTGTGTCGAACTGGATTGGATTTTTTCAGACGCCCTGAAGCGACATGTGACTTTCGATAACGAAGGCCGGTCAGGTGTCTTCATCCGCGGTGTCACCCGAGGGGCTGAGCAGCGCGATTTAATGACCTACCTAAAACGACAGGCGAAGTTCAAACAGGGCTTTGATACGTCGTCTCAGCTATTGTGTTCGGCGGACTGGCCCGTTGACGGCGCGACCGTTGAGTCCGAGGTTTCGACGGTCGATGAGGCTCAAATTTTAGAGGACTTCCGTCANCAAGTNCTTCAAGGGGCCTACTACCTGATTGATTATCGCAACTANGCNGGCTATGAACCGGGCGACAATGTCGTCAACATCTTCGCCATGGGATCNCTGGGAACTGAAGCNATCGCGGCCTCAAACGAATTATTGTCTCGTGGGATNTACGCCAATGTCATCATGGTAACCTGCCCCGATTTGGTCCTGGGCAATCTTGCTGCTGAGAACGACTACCATTGGCTTCGCCACGGACTGGGCGTGAACTCGAACCTTTATATCCAGCCAAAGATGAACGGACATACAACCACAGCTGAACTTGTCAGTGCAGCCGGACGTCGTATCCCAATCGTCAGTGTGCATGATGGTGAGCCGGGCCTACTAGACAACATTGGATCTGTCATAGGAGTCCGCCATGAAACCCTTGCTGTTCGCAAGCACTCTCGCTGCGGCCGACCTCGAGACATCTATCAATACCACAAAATAGATGCGGCAGCGGTGGTTGAAGCCTGCGGAAAAGTTCTTGCTGAAACGGCACTTGAGTCGGTCGAAATCAGCCAACGCTTACTCAGCGAAGGCTCACAACAAGGCCCATCAAGCATTTCTAACTGGCGCGAACTGTGGCCAGAGACCAAGCATTAAGATTTCGGTCCAATGGGTTCATCGCGGATAAAAACCTTAGTCATGAATGCAGAACAAAGACGATTTGAAGAAACGATCGTCTTTGTTCATCACTACGGGGGAANCCGCAAGACACCAAAGCGCCATATGAGCTTCGTCAACGAACTCGGCTACAACGCCGTCTCGTTTGACATGAGCCATCACCATAACGAAACCAGCCTGACCAACCTGCCTTTAACTAAAAAGTTAAAATTCGGCTGGCGCCACGTTTGGGCCAACGAAATTCAGTCTGTGCTAAACGACATTCCTGGAAACAAAATTCTTTATAGCTTCTCATCTCCGTCATCGTCGGCCTTCGCCGCGATTTGCGATCGATCAGCCTACGACATTTCAGCATGGGTCTGTGATGGTGGCCCATTTTTCGACGCCCCAATCAGCTTTTTGAAGTATGTCCTTGCCGAGTCCAGTGAACTGTCCTGGTACTTAAAACCAGCGAAATATGCCATGGCTGTTGGGCTTTGGGGCACAGTGAACTACGAAAAGGAAATGAAAGAGCTTGGCTCGCTCATTCCAAGAAATTTTCCGGTACTCAGTGTCCGAGGCTGGAACGACCCCTTAGTTTCGCCGAGATCTATTGATGCCTTTTTTGAAGCGCAATCTAATTTAAATCTAGAGGTTCTGTCTTTGCCTGAAGGACGCCACTTAGATGGCATGCGAAAGTACCCTACCGAATACAAACCTCGATTGACCCGGTTTCTTAAGAACTACTCAAAGCCTATTTAATAAAAGAGATCATCCAAATAAGGGCACGGGTCTTGCTATTTCTATCGGTACTAACGTGAAATCGAGGCTAGACCGAGTGCACCCCATCGCTCTGATTTATTTTCATTTCGTTGTCATCTTGATGATCAGTATTGTCTCGCCGACCACTCAGGCCGAGATGGCGTCCTGTAGTGAAGTCTTTTCACCTCTTGAATTCCATCTAAACGTTCCCATCAAAGACTTGGAGCATGACACCGCTGTCTTGCAAGCCATCCATGATCAAGAAGCCCGTATCCGANCCGTCCAGTTACCAAGCCGAATGTTTCACCGCCCTGACCTGGCCACCTTGATTGAGACCACCACCACGACTATTCGTCGCGTATCAAGCCGGGCAGCAGAACTGATCGGAAAAAACCCAATTGGCTTATCGAATGGTATGGTGACTGGCCCAGTTCAAACAGCCTTTCAACTAAATCACAGCCTTCAGATGTATCTTGATTGGCTTATCGCGTTTAAAAGAAATTTGCCGCTACACGGATATACGGTCCGAGGCTATATCCTTTCCAGCAACGGTCCCCCTATTGAACCCTTTGGACACCAGTATGAACTTTTACCCGAATCACTGGACGACCTAACAAGCTCGAACCAAAACCAAATTATCTTGGATGAACTTGACTACGCTATCTCGGCTACAGCTCGCCTGTATCAGGCCTCGGAAGATGTCTATTTAATCTTACAAAGAATTGCCGTGGTCGACTCTAAGAACATCCGTAGAGCTATGTCACTGGCCTTGCGCGCCGTTGGTCCATTTCAAGTCACAACGGCCTTGCCCCCAGCAACCTCAAAAATGCTTCTTCGAAGCACCTTCCTGACCCAAAGCACGGACTACTTGAAGGAACTTCAAGCTCCAACCCCCTAGTCAGCTGAAGACCTTAAAGTCGTACCCCGACCGTGAGACCTTCTCCTGTTGGAATGATACAGCTCGAAAAGTTTGAATCCTCAAGTAGGGCCTGATTAAAGGCCTGCATTTTCTTAATTCTAGAATCAGATTCTGACTCGTTTGAAAATGGCTCCCCGAAAACATGTCCAAAAAGAAAACTGTTATCGCCGATAATCAGCCCGCCTTTTCGGATATGATCTTTCGCCCACTCTAAGTAATCCGGGTAGCCCCCTTTGTTGGCGTCGATAAAGACCATATCAAAGGNATCNTCAATGGATTGTAAGACCTTTGGTGCATCACCCGTCATAAATTCAATCCTATCAAAAACCTCGCTACCGCGAATCAGCTCTTGTGCACGAGCCGTGTGCTCTTGCTTTGAATCAATGGTTACAAGGCTACCATCAAAGGGCAAAGCCTTCGCCAAAGCATAGGTCGAGTAGCCATACAATGTACCAATCTCTAGAACGTCTTTAACCCCACCTAGAGCCATCAAAAATTGTAGGATCTTAGCTTCATAGGCCTGAATATGCATCCCTGTCAGTTCATCACCGGCAAGGCTTTCTTTGATCTTGATTAGAACCGAATCTTCAATCTGACTGATTCGATTCATATACTGGTNGCGNGCATCCTTTTTGGTTCTCATATAGAGCNCCCCTGCTAACTCATGCTATCATCATTAAGTTCATCAAACGATCTATGAAGAACTTACCGGAAAGGTTTTGCCATGTCAGCGACACAAAAATGGGTGATTTTTGATTTCGACGGCACGCTGGTTGATTCCGCACCAGATTTCATTGAAGCCGTTCAGCGCCTTTTGGCAGCGAATGACTTACCTCGCCAACCAGACGACTTGATTCGAAGCCATATCGGATACGGATTGGTCAATTTGCTGACCCAGGTTTTAANCGAAGCCGGGGCTCAAGACGCTGACACTTTAGCGACCACCTTGTTTGATCAGTTCTACCATCACTTTGAGATGGTCTACTTAAATCAGGTTGGCCCCTTTGGCGGAGCCATCGACTTTGTGAAAAACCTGGCCCTTCCCTGTTCGATTCTTTCAAATAAGTCGGAAAAGTTTTTGCTTCCAACAGTGACCCACCTAGGGATGGATCAGCTCGGGTTTGAGGCAACCTGTGGTGGGGACACCTTTGGCCAACGAAAGCCCGATCCAATCACCGGAACCGGCCTTGCTGGCAAAGTGAATCGCGATATAAAGAACGCCATCATGGTGGGCGACGGCGTTCCTGATGCGCAACTAGCAAAGGCCCTAAACATTCCCTTTGTCGCTGTCGGATGGGGTTACGCTAAGCGCAATTTTTTACAGGACTGCGGAGTCACCTCTTTTGCAGAAACCTTCGACGAACTTCACACAATGATTCATTCGTATTGCTAGGATTGTGGCAAAAAATTAAATCTTTACCCCTTCAGCGAAAGCTTTAAGTCCTGAAAATTTTTTGATAAATTAGGAACGGGTTTATTTAAGGGGGATTTTAATGCGAATCGCTACACTTCGTTTTCGACAACTTGCAGTCATCTCAATCATGGTCGCGGCTACAGCTCTAACAGCCTGCACCAGCTCGAAAACTCCTGACAAAGACACCTTAAGAATGAACTTGGTCGCCGACATCAAAGGTCTAGACCCCATTTATGTCAGCGACCTCTATTCGAACACCGTGGCAGCAAATATTTTCGATACTCTTTTTACCTATCATTATCTGCAACGCCCCTTGAAGTTGATTCCATACTTGGCCGAATCCATGCCCGAGGCCAGTAAAGACGGACTGGTTCATACCATCAAGATCAGAAAAGGCGTGTTGTTCCAGGATAGCGAAGCTTTCCCAAGCGGTAAGGGACGCGAGCTAACAGCACAGGATTTTATCTACTCCTGGAAACGACTAGCCGATAAGTCGAATACCAGCGATGGATTTTGGATTTTCGACGGTAAGATCAAAGGACTCAATGAGTGGCGCGACAACCTGACTGATGGCAAAGCCAAATTCGAAGATGACATCGAAGGCTTAAAAGCCGTCGACTCGCACACTCTTCAGATCACTTTGACTCAGCCTTACTATCAACTATACAACGTTTTGGCCATGACCTATGCCAGCCCCGTCGCCAAAGAAGTGGTTGATAAATACGGTAAGGAAACTTTAAACC
>NYZX01000104.1 GCA_002686065.1 Pseudobdellovibrionaceae bacterium
GGATGACCGAAGCCCCAAAGGGGATTGGGAAAAAATTCAAGCGATTCATCAACGCGACCCACGGTTTCGTGGGATTCAGTTAAGCCGTAATTTTGGTCAACATTTGGCGATCACCGCTGGGCTCAGCGAGGCGCAGGGTCAGTATGTCGCTGTGATGGACTGTGATCTGCAGGATCCTCCAGAGGTGTTGCCTAAGATGTTGGAGATGGCAGAAGCTGGAAACAAGGTTGTGTTAGGGCGACGGCAAGGAAAAAAGCATTCGCCTCTTCGAAAAACACAGGCGGCCGTGTATTCGTTTTTAGTGCGCCGGCTGAGTGGGTTGCGTTTCGATCAATCTGTAGGGACGTTGTCCGTGTTGCATCGACAGGTTGTTGACGGTTTCAACCAGTTTATGGACTGCGACCGACATTATCTTTACATTTTAAACTGGCTTGGCTTTGACCCGACCTTCTATGAATACAAACACAAAGAGCGATTTTCTGGAAAAAGTTCCTATAGTTTGGTCGGTTTGGTTCGGCACGCGGTGAGTGGGCTTCTGTTTCAAACAACGGTTCTTCTGCGCTATATGATTTATCTGGGTTTTTTGATCACCATTATGGGAATGTCTTTGGCCGGATATTTTGTTTATCTTTATATGCAGAATACGCCACCAGCCGGTTGGACAAGTCTGGTTGTGATTATGCTGGTTCTGGGCGGATTTACGATTGCCTGTCTAGGGGTGGTTGGCCTTTACGTCGGACGGATTTTCTATCAAGTTAGGCAGCGGCCTTTGTTTGTGATCGATAAACGGGTTTGAATGTCGTCACCGACCTAGATCGGTGACGTGGTTTGCTTAGTAGTTCAGGTACCCGTCGCGAACAAGAGTTTCAAGATAGGTTTTATAGGTTGATTTTGGTAAAGCATCGGTCAATCGAGTCAGCTGCTCTTTTGAGATGAACCCACGCCGCCAGGCGACTTCTTCAGGACATGAAATTTTTAATCCCTGACGATCTTCAATGATTTGGACAAACTGTGCTGTCTGCAGCAGGTTTCTGGGCGTACCTGTGTCTAGCCATGAGGTCCCGCGCCCTAAGGCCACGGCTTTCAGCTGATCCAATTGAAGGTAGGCTCGGTTTAAATCAGTGATTTCTAGTTCTCCGCGTGCTGAGGGTTTTAGTTTTTTTGCAAACTCGACGGCGCGGTGGTCATAGAGGTACAAGCCTGTGACGGCCCATCGTGACTTAGGCAGTTCGGGTTTTTCTTCTAGGCTGACGGCTTTAAAGTTTTCGTCGACTTCGACGATTCCGAAGTCCGAAGGATTGCTAACCTGGTAGGCGAAGACCGTTGCACCATTTAGGTTCGAGACCGCTGTGCGAAGCAGCTTCGGAAAATCATAGGCGTAGAAAAAATTGTCGCCCAAGATCAGGCAGCTCGGAGAGCCATCGATAAAGGTCTCGCCGATTAAAAAGGCCTCGGCGATCCCATTGGGCTGGGCTTGTTCTGCATAGTCAAGGTTTAGCCCCAGTTGGCTGCCATCCCCAAGTAAGTCTTTGATCATGGGAAGGTCACGAGGTGTGCTGATAATTAAAATATCCTTGATGTCGCCAAGCATGAGGGTTGAAAGCGGGTAGTAAATGGCTGGTTTATCGTAAATGGGGATAAGCTGTTTTGAAATGGCCTGAGTCGTTGGGTACATGCGCGAGCCAGATCCTCCGGCTAGAATAATTCCTTTAACAGGTTTTTCGCTCACGATCAGTCCCCCTCGTATCGCTTCATCCAAGTTTCAATTTTCTGGCTGACGGCTTTCATCCAATCGCCGTTTTCTTTATACCATGAAATGGTCTTCGACAGTCCCTGATTGAAGTCAGTTTCTGGACGCCAGCCTAACTCTTTTTCGCTGCCTTCGATGGATAAGGCATAGCGCCAATCGTGACCTAAGCGATCTTTGACAAACTCGATTTGATCTTTATTGGCGCCGGTGGACTCGATGATCTGATGGACCACTTCAAGGTTTGATTTTTCACATTCGCCACCGAAGTGATAGACCTTTCCTGCTTGGCCCTTTTTGCAGGCTTGCCAGACGCCCAAGCAGTTGTCTTCGACATAAATCCAATCNCGAACATTGCTTCCGTCGCCGTAGACGGGCAAGGCTTGGCCAGCTGTCGCTCNCTGTATCATCAATGGGATCAGTTTTTCNGGGGTTTGCCGTGGACCGTAGTTGTTGGACGAACGGGTGATTAATATCTCCAGGCCNTAGGTTTGATGGTANGAGCGGGCAAGTAAGTCNGCGCCGGCTTTCGATGCCGAGTAGGGGCTNTTGGGTTCGATCGGACTTTTNGTCGTGAACTGACCTTCTTGAATGCTTCCGTAGACCTCATCGGTTGAGACCTGTACGAAGCGGGCTTTTGGGTTTGTATTCTTAAGGGCTTCAAGAAGATTGAAGCTTCCAACAATATTGGTGGTTATGAATTCGTCTGGGGATTCGATGGATCTGTCGACATGGCTTTCTGCTGCAAAGTGAACGATGAGCTCGGCCTCTTTGACCAAGTCGAATACCAGGCTTTTGTTTCGCAGGTCGCCTTCAACAAATTCGTATCGGTCGTCATCCTTAAAATCACTGGTGTTTTGAGGGTGGCCCGCATAGGTCAGGGCATCCAGATTGGTCAATTTCGAGACCGATTGGTCCTTCATCAGTAGATGCACAAAGTTTGAGCCAATAAAGCCGCAGCCGCCGGTAACCAATACTTTCACAGGGTCCTCCCCTTGGGTCGGTTTTTTGAATGAAAATTAGGAGGCCCGCATTGACACTTTCCCCCTAGGACTCATGTTCTTAAAGGAGTCCGCTAATGCCAAGAGATTACTACGAAATTTTGGGCGTCGACCGTGCCGCCGACGCAGATACCATTAAAAAAGCTTATCGCAAGATGGCGATGCAGTTTCACCCCGATAAAAATCCGGGCGACAAAACAGCTGAAGATCGCTTCAAAGAGGCCGCAGAAGCCTACGATGTGTTAAGTAGCCCGCAAAAGAAAGCTCAATATGATCGATTTGGTCATGTGGGTGGCCCTGGGCAAGGCTTTGGTGGCCAAGGGTTCCAGGACATTGGCGATATTTTCGATGCCTTCGGTGACGTCTTTGGGGACTTCTTCGGTGGCGGCATGGGTGGTGGACGCCGCCGACGGTCGGGCCCGCAGCGCGGGGCGGACTTACGCTATGTTTTAGAAGTGGAACTGAAAGATGTTCTGACTGGCTTGAAGAAAGAAATTGAATTCGACGCTGATGCTGGTTGTCAAACTTGTGATGGCTCCGGAGCAAAGCCTGGCTCACATCCAAAAACCTGTTCGACCTGTGGTGGCTCGGGACAGGTGATTCGCCAGCAGGGATTTTTCCAGATGGCGACGACCTGTAACACATGTCAGGGCCAAGGCTCGATTATCGAAGATAAGTGTGACACGTGTCATGGTCGCGGGTTGGTTCAAAAGAAGCGGAAGCTTTTAGTGAATGTACCACCGGGTGTTGATACAGGGACTCAGCTTCGTTTGACGGGTGAAGGTGAAGGTGGGCGTAAAGGTGGGCCAGCCGGGGATCTTTACGTCGAAATTCGTGTGAAAGCTCACGACGAGTTCGAGCGTCAAGGCCAGCACCTTATCGCCGCGCTTGAAATCAGCTATTTGCAGGCCTTGCTTGGGGCCGAGTTCTCTCGTCCAACATTGGACGGGGAAGAGACCATTAAAATTCCAGCCGGGACCGAAACCGGCGAGTTAATCCGTATATCCAGTGCTGGTTTGCCGTCGCTACGGCAGCCTCGACGTGGGGATTTGGTCTATGAGGTCTTTGTTAAGTTCCCGAAAAAACTAGCAAAAAAAGAAGAGAAGCTGTTGAGGGAAATCGCGGATTTGAAGGGTGAGTCGGTCAATACCAAGGGTTCAGGCCTGTTTGGTTTTTAACCGGCGCATTGACAGAATCAAAACAGGACTCACGTTTAAATTGTAGATTTTGAATTAAGTTGAATGGAATGAGGGAGTAATTATCATGGGAAAAATTATTGGAATTGACCTTGGAACGACCAACTCTGTTGTGGCCGTTATGGAAGGTGGAGACCCAAAAGTTATTGTGAACGAAGAAGGTGGGCGAACCACTCCTTCGATTGTTGCTTACACGAAAGATGGTGAAAAGCTTGTCGGGCAGGTGGCGAAGCGCCAGGCTGTGACCAACCCTGAAAACACCGTTTATTCAGCGAAGCGCTTTATCGGGCGTCGTTTTCAGGAGATCGACCGCGAAATCAAGCGTGTTCCGTATAAAGTGATCCAAAAAGGTAACGAAGANTGNGCCATCGAAATCAATGGCGACCAGGTGTCACCGGAAGAAATCGCTGCNGCCGTTCTTGGTAAATTAAANAANACGGCNGAAAACTANCTTGGTCACGAAGTCACNGAGGCNGTNATTACCGTTCCGGCTTATTTTAACGATGCTCAAAGACAAGCGACAAAAGATGCCGGTAAAATTGCGGGTCTTGAAGTTAAGCGTATTATTAACGAGCCAACGGCTGCGGCACTGGCTTACGGATTGGATAAAAAGAAAGACGAAAAAATCGCTATCTTTGACTTTGGTGGTGGTACTTTCGATATCTCGATTCTTGAAGTTGGTGATAACGTCGTCGAAGTGAAAGCGACCAACGGTGATACTCATCTTGGTGGTGATGACTTTGATGACGCCATTCTAGATTGGTTGGTTGACGAGTTTAAAAAAGACCAAGGGATCGATCTTGGTAACGATAAAATGGCTTTGCAGCGCCTAAAAGAAGCGGCTGAAAAGGCTAAGATCGAGCTTTCGACAGCGCAAGAAACTGAAATTAATCTTCCGTTTATTACGGCTGACCAAACGGGCCCTAAGCATTTGAACTTAAAGCTGACTCGTTCAAAGTTCGAGCAAATGACAGAATCGTTAGTGAAGCGTTCGCTTGAGCCTTGTAAAAAAGCTTTAGCTGATGCTGGTATGAGTCCTTCAGAAATTAACGAAGTTGTTCTTGTTGGTGGATCGACGCGTATTCCTGCGATTCAAGAAGCTGTTAAGCAGCTTTTTGGAAAAGAGCCTAACCGTTCTGTGAACCCAGATGAAGTTGTTGCCGTTGGTGCTGCGGTTCAAGGTGGTGTTCTTGCGGGTGATGTGAAGGATGTTTTACTTCTAGATGTAACTCCACTATCGCTTGGTATCGAAACCCTTGGTGGTGTTATGACGAAATTGATCGAGCGTAACACAACGATCCCGACGCGAAAGTCTCAGGTGTTTTCAACTGCTGCTGACAACCAGACCAGTGTGGATGTCCATGTGGTTCAAGGTGAGCGTGAAATGAGCGCGGACAACAAGTCTTTGGGACGTTTTGAGCTTGTTGGGATTCCTGCAGCGCCACGTGGTGTGCCACAGATTGAAGTGACTTTTGATATCGACGCCAACGGAATTATCAATGTTTCGGCGAAAGACCTTGGTACGAATAAAGAGCAGGCGATCAAGATCACCGCGAAGTCAGGTTTGTCAGAAGAAGAAATCGATCGCATGGTGAAGGATGCTGAGGCACATGCTGAAGAAGATAAGGCAAAGAAAGAGGCTATCACTGCGAAGAACAGCTTAGATAACCTCGTCTATCAAACCGAGAAGCTTCTTTCTGAAAACAAAGATAAACTGCCAGAAAACGAAAAAGGGCAGGTTGAGTCCGCTTTAAGCGACGCGAAAGCGACCTTGGAAAACAAGTCAGCCTCGGTTGACGAGCTGAATGCAGCGGTTCAAAAGCTAACGACTGCTTCACATGCGCTGAGCTCGGCTTTGTATGAAAGTCAAAATGACGGAGCCGCAGCAGGTGCTGATTCCGCTACGGATTCCAGCAAAGAAGAAGGTGATGATGTCATCGATGCTGATTACAAAGATGTGAACGACTAAGTTGAATTGAAAATTCAGTTGTGAAGAAAGCCCAAGATGTTCTTGGGCTTTTTTTGTTTTAAGGGTAAAGGCGATCGATTTGAACGTCGTCGAGATCGCCTTGTAGGGTGAAGACTTCTTTTAAGCCGGAATCAGCTTGTTCTAGAAGAAGTGACTTTAGGGCTTGTAAGTCAGGTGTGCTTCGAGGAGGCAGTGAATCGAGTGGCATTAGATTGATAACAACCCGACGAGTTTGTCCCTTTCCCCATTTCACAAGGATGGTCTTTGCGATCGTGTCTGGGTCACTTTGTCTGGGTGAATAAACATCGAAGATGCGGTTTTCGATAATTAAGTCCGGTGTACGGGACTGCCGAACGCCCTCGTTACGGCGGATCAAACTGTATCCATCCAGAAATTTTGGAATTTTGGTTGGGTTTTGGATGACTTTATAACCGCTATTAGCAAAGGCAATCGTCGACAGGTTTTCAAGTCGAATATCATCGACTTGTTGATGGATGATGTGCTCAAGTTCTTCGACGGTTTTTCTGTCATCGGGGTTTCGACGAAGGCGACGTTGAAGTCGGTATAACAAAAAGTAGGGGCCGCGTTTGTGAAAGTCGGTCTGGACTCCAAGAATGGCTCGAGGGGCTGAACTGGATGGCTCAGTAAGGCCTTCATAGTCCACAAAAGTGAGTTGGCAGAGGCTTGGGTAATTTGCCTGGGAGCAAGGGGTTAACAGGACTAGAAAGCCAGACAGAAGAAAAAAACCAATGCGGTTTTTAATCTGAATCCTGGCTTTTTTAGTCATCATAAGATCGCTCGCTTTGCACACAGGGGAGTGAAAAAACTAACTGTTTTGCAAATAGACCGCAAATTTTTGCCGCTGAAATTGAACAGAACGACCGGAATTGAAGAATGGAAATGGCTGACAAAATGTTAGTCAGAAGAGGTTGCTTCTGTTTGCTGGCTGGTTCGTATAGCGGTGTGGGTCCACCAGGCAAGTGTGATAGAAAGCCAAATGCTGGCAAAAAGGTAGTGACGTTCAAGGAAAGCGGGAAATAAGGCGAAGTGAATGGCGACGAAGGCCAGGCTGATTATCGATAACAGTCTCAGTTCCTGTGAAAGCTTTTTGCTGATCGGGCTTAGAAGGCCTAGGGTACAAAAAATAAAAAACCAGCCCACTCTAGAGTGGGTCCAGCGGCCGAGGCCAGTGAGATAGGCATTGATATAGTCGTTGGCTTGTAGCGAGACATCCAGGGATGCTGGATAGGGTGTATTTTGAATCAAGGTGAAGTTGAAGATGGTCAGGTATCCGTAGTTTCCGAAGTAGCTGTTAAGCCCGCTGTATACGATAAGCGATAAGAGCCCTAGGCCCGCTATCAATGGCGCTTTGCTCTTTGAGCGCTTGTTCTTCACGACAATACTTAGGTGTGTCGTGAGCATGAGGCCGGATAGGATGATGAAGTCGGTACGGAAGAATGGAAGCAGGGCAGTTAGGATCAATGCTATCGTTTTTCGGCCCTTCAGGTAGCTAGTCATTGCCAGCAAAACCCAAGCGGCTGCAAGCAAGTCTGGCGTCGCAAGCCGGACAAGCCAGCTGGCTTTAATCACTTCAAAAAACACAACGAGGTAGACAAGCCAAGCGACTTTCGACATGGGAATCAGCGAAAGGCCTATCAAGCAGCAGATGGATGCAAAGATCCAGCTAAGGATTGAGGGAGCCTTTGAAAGTGGTACTCCCAGTTTGTATAGACCGTAATACAAGGCTGTGTATGCGACACGGATTTGGTAAAAGGGGAGTTGCTGCTGAAGGGCATCAGGGTCTTGATATATTTGATGTCGGTAGCTTTCGACGACTTTACTTCCGGTTTGCTTATCGACACCTATGATTTTGTTAAAGGCTGGCCTTGGGAGTTCATTATATAGGGTTTCGTAGACATGCTTATGGTTTTTTTGGTCGGTGTATCCGTCCATTTTTAAAACGGCAGACATATAGCCAATCAGGTCCCAATTATAGGCGGGTTTGGTTAAAGCTCGGTGGCCAAGGTATCCGAGCGCAAGCACCGCTATAAGTAACCAGGGAATGAATTTCGAAAAAGTGGGAGAGGCTGACAAAGGGGGCTCCGGTTTTGATGGGACCCTATTGGCCAAATCGGACGCGCTGAGGTTGGACTTTGAAGTCTTGCTGCTCGTCCAAAGAAATCACGACCCCAATGGCTATATAGCTAAAGGATTCGCTGACGTCGATGCCGAGCTCGGCATTGAACATGACGTTTTGAAAGTTGTAGGTAAGCCAGTTTGTCCCGAACGTCAGTTGGGCGGGAAGGTCGGTGTCCCCATCCAGAAAGCGAAGCCCAATGGGTAAGGCACCGTAAGCATCAAATACACCTATTTCTGTTTCGAACTTTTTTGAGGCAAAGGGGTGGGCACGGAAGCTGACCTCTGTGAGGTCGGCCCCGGGGCGTGCGATCATGACGCCGCCAAGAACCCCTATCGCTGGTTGGCCTTCGACGTCGGGGACTGGGACGTAGTTGGCGAAGATTCCTGTGTGGAAGTTGTCACCAAAACCCAGAACAGCACGAAGGTTAAAGTCCCGGTTGAAGCCCATGTCCGCATAGGCCGATAGGTTGAAGTCTGAGCCGGGGTCGACGATGAATTGCGGTGTCACACCGACGCGATATTCGTCCTTTTTCAGGATGTCCCCAGTGGCCTGATGCAGATAGTAAGCCTGTGCGTTTAGACCAAAGGTAAGTAGCAGAGTTGGAAGTAAAATTCGTAGCTGGACCATCGTCACTCCTTGGGGCGAAATAGCCGCCACTTTATCCCCCTTCGTCCAAACTTGTCACTGAGACTTCAGTTTGTTCATGCTGAATCCGAAATTAAATCAAATACAAGGATGGATTTGTGCAGCACGTCTTAATACGACTCATTTATCTTATATTTGCTCTCTGTGTGCAGCAGGTAACAGCCTTGGCCGACTGCCAGTGCCCTCAGGTGACTTGCGGGTCTTGCCAAGAAGAGAGTGGTCTGGATTTTTATACCCAAAAATGTGAAGGCGCACTGATTTCCTGTACGCGCCCCGTTTGTGTGTCCGCTCGTTTTCCAACTCCTCAGTGTTTGTCTGCAAAGTCGGATTCGACTTTAAGAATGCCGGCATCCATTACGACTTCGAAAAGTCAGCCGGGTCAGGTTGTGGCTTTTGTCGGAAAAGTAAAGCAGGTCAAAGGTAAGGCCTTTCGTTTGACCCCTGCCGGAGAAAAGCATCCACTGAAAGCCAAGGCGCCCATATTCAGTGGAGACACCCTGTACACCGAGTCGGCATCTCGTTTGGTGGTTCATTTCAATGACCGCAACAAGATGGTGTTTTCAGAACAAAGCCGTTTGATGGTGACTTCCTATGTTCCTGTTTTAAAAACCAACCCCTACGGGCAAGTCAGTATGGAGCTTTTAAACGGAAGCGTTCGGCACCAGGTTGGTGAAGCCTACTTAGATAATGCTCAAAGCCATTACTGGGTTTTGACGAAAAACGCTGTTGTTCGTGTGCACGGAACGGACTTCGAGGTGACCTATAAGCAGGGGAAAGACTATGACACCGAGGTAAAAACCTATAAAGGTGAAGTCGAGCTAAGTAGTCCACAGGGGAATGTGACCCAGCTTGTGAAGGCGAATGAGCGTCGTAGTTATGTTGTGACTTCAAAGGGCGTTTTCAGTGAATCTGATTTGGTGGCGATGATGGAAAAAGGTCACATGACCCCGGTGTACAAACTATCGGGTGCTGAGGTTGCCAAACGGAAGGCAAAGATATCAACGCGGCTCCCTCAAAAAGTGGGATCGACGGTGAATCAGTCTGTTGTGTGTGTGCAGCCAAAAGCGGATTTCAACGAATGTGTTTGGAGTTGCTTGAATAACCCGGATGGTGAGCAGGCCTGCCGAACGGACCTGCCGCAGGTGACCTGTGTGCGTGCTCGGTGTAACGCGAACGGCGAGTGGGTCGAAGCGACTCGCCTGCCGGCTAGTCACTTCGACCGCTGCCCATCGGCCGGTATCAAGGTCAGTCGGTGCGACTACTAGCCCGTTCTAAATGCTTGTGGGCTCTTCATCAATAAAAGGGGCAAGGGCGTCTCATGCTAGGATTGTTGTTGCAACACGACAATCAACATGGAGAAAGCGCCGATGCCCGAATCAGAACTTATCATCAATTTACCCCGGTTTAGAATCCTGAAGTTAAGCCAAGATAAATTATTAGACATAGAGGCCGTTTATGAGGGTGAGACGGCCTGTCCTCGCTGTGGATCTTTAAATCTTCGATGCAAGGACACATTTATTCGAAAGGTGCGTCATGTGAGCTTCGAAAAACACGCTTACTGATACTTTGTTTTCGTCGACCATCGTCTGATTCACTGCGATCTGCAATTGAATGGCTTCACCCTAACCATTAAGGCAAATTGCTACTTAGATTCGAAGCGCTTGTAATCTTCAATATAGGCCTTGCAATCATTAAGAATCGCATAGTCTGTCAACCCGACCTCGTCGAAGCAAGCGACCTGTCCAAATCCGCGACGCCCCAAGTTTACGAGCAAATCATAACCAGCAAGCCGACGACGCCCAAAACTCTCGACTGAACCAGTGACAATGACCTCTGAGTCTGTCCACATTCGCTGGGTGCTTGTCGAACTAATCGGACCCGGCTTGCCGCAGAACACTGGATTGCGGCTTTTATGGTCTATCCACACAGTGCCATCAAGATAAACTCTGTCTGTCCGTTGCTTGAAGAAGACAACCTCAGCATCGGGGAGCTGTAAAGAGCGAAAACCGCACCCAATAGCCAGAAG
>NYZX01000105.1 GCA_002686065.1 Pseudobdellovibrionaceae bacterium
CGAGTGGAATGTCTACTATGGGTCGTTCAATGAAATCGGCTTCGAGCCCGAAGGAGAAATGCGGTACAATGTCGGATTTACCAACGCCGGATTAGCCGCCGCAAACATGCAGTCGGACCTGGGCTACCCTCGACTTCCTCAGACAGCCAATTTCAACAGCGGCTCATATTGCAACGCTTCTCCAAGCTGCGAAAACCTTGCCGTCGTCGGTACCCTTTCCAACGTAGCCCCTTCAACAAATATTACCGGAATCAGCGCTCTTGCCACCTTTACGGCAGGAGCTGTTGGAAACATCGGTGGGGCCAACGACGACAGCTGGACGATTGACCAAAACAAGTCGATTGAAAACGTCGTTGATGGCATCCAGTGATTTCCTGATCGCGACCTTGTCAACGCCCCTTCCCGACCGATATTCTTATCTATAGGGAGGACGGTCGAAGTGGGATTACCTCAAGGTGACGGCGGCGGAACAAAAACGCTGACCAAACCAAAGCAAAAGTTGAAAAAACCTTCAGACTATAAAGTCATCTTACTGAACGATGACTTTACTCCAATGGATTTTGTGGTTCACATTCTTCAACGTTTTTTTAAAAAGGACAATTCGGAAGCGAACCGAATTATGCTGGAAGTACACCATAAAGGCGCAGGCGTTGCCGGCATCTTTTCGCATGAAATTGCTGAAACCAAAATGACACAGGTCAATCAATACGCCCGCCAAAACGAGCACCCTCTAAAGTGCATCATGGAAAAAGTTTGAAGGTATCGCTCACCTTCAGAAAGAAGGAGTAAATATGCTCGATCCCAAGCTCGAAGAATCATTGAAACAAGCTGTCGATTCAGCCACGGAACACAAACACGAGTTCGTGACACTCGAGCATATCCTTCTTGCCTTGTTAGATAATCCCGAGGCGGCCAAAGTGCTGATCGCTTGCGGTGCGACCTTACAAACCCTTCGCGAGAACCTTGAAGGCTACCTTCGAGACCAACTAGATCCAGTTGACGAAGAGGACTACCGCCCCGAGCTCACCATGGCTTTCCACCGTTTGCTTCAACGAGCCATCGTCCAAGTGCAAAGCTCGGGACGAAGCAAAGTTGGCCCTGGTCATATCTTGATCGCCCTTTACAGCGAGCCAAACTCTCATGCGCTGTACTTTCTTCAAGAGCAAGGCATTAGCCAGTTCGACATCATCAACTATTTATCCCACGGAGTCGCGAAAGAAGATGCTCTGATGGTGGTTGAAGACCCCGATCTTGAAGACGAGGACGACTTCGATATCGACGGACACCCAAAAGACGAAACCTCAAAAAACCCGCTTGAGGTTTACTGCGAAAACCTAAATGCCAAAGCCCGTGAAGGCCGAGTCGACCCTTTGATCGGACGTGATACCGTCTTAGACCGGGTCGTCCAAGTCTTGGCTCGACGGACGAAAAACAACCCACTTTTAGTGGGCGAACCCGGCGTCGGTAAAACCGCTATCGCCGATGGGCTGGCTCAACGAGTGGTCGATGGCGACGTGCCAAAAGCTTTAAAATTGGCCGAGATCTATTCTTTGGATATGGGCACCCTTCTTGCCGGCACGAAGTATCGCGGGGACTTTGAGCAGCGCCTAAAGGCGGTCATAAAGGCCCTTCGTAAAAAAACTCAGGCGATTCTTTTTATCGATGAAATACACACCATCGTCGGCGCTGGTTCGACCTCTGGTGGCGCAATGGATGCATCAAACCTTTTGAAGCCCGTTTTAACGGACGATCGCCTCAGCTGCATCGGCTCCACCACTTACAAAGAATTCAGAAATAACTTTGAAAAAGACCGTGCGCTTGCCAGACGGTTTCAAAAAATTGATATCACCGAACCCTCTGAGTCCCAAGCCGTTGAAATCTTGAAAGGGCTAAAAGCTAACTACGAAAAATATCATAAGGTGCGCTACACCACCGAAGCCCTCGAATCAGCGGCACACCTTTCGCAAAAACATATACACGGGCGATTCCTTCCTGATAAGGCGATTGATGTTATCGACGAAGCGGGTGCGCGTAAGCGATTGGATACCAATGACGACAAGCCGGCAATCGTCGACCAGCAGGATATTGAAAAAGTCATTTCTTTCATGGCGCAAATCCCCGAAAAGACCGTCAGCACAGGTGAAAAAGAAAAGCTTAAAAACCTAGAATCCGATTTAAAGTCCGTGATATTCGGCCAGGATGGGGCGATCGCAAAACTGGTTACCGCCATCAAGCTGTCCCGAACCGGATTAAACCGGGCCAATAAACCGATGGGGTCCTATTTGTTCGTTGGCCCGACTGGCGTAGGAAAAACGGAAGTCTCTAAGCAGTTGGCTGATAACCTTGGCAACCACTTTCTTCGCTTCGACATGAGCGAATACATGGAAAAACACACGGTTTCTAGGCTGGTTGGAGCACCTCCGGGATATGTCGGTTTTGAAGAAGGCGGCCTTTTAACAGAAGCCGTAACCAAGAATCCCTATTCGGTTGTCCTTCTTGATGAAATCGAAAAAGCCCATCCCGATTTGATGAACCTTCTGTTGCAGGTGATGGATAACGGAAAACTAACGGATTCAAACGGAAAAATCGCCGACTTTGCCAATACCATCGTGATCATGACAAGTAACGCCGGTGCCCGCGAAGCGGCAAAAGGACATATCGGATTAGTCCCTGACAAATCCTCAGCAAAGTCTATGGAAGCCATCAAAAACCAGTTTGCCCCAGAATTTTTAAACCGACTTGATGCCATTGTTGAGTTCGCAAGCCTTGAAAAGAGCCAGCTAGTGAGTGTGATCCGCAAATTCATCGACGAACTGAAAGTCCAACTTGAAGACCGCAACGTCACTTTGAAAGTAACCGACGCCGCCATAGATTGGCTGTTTGAAAAAGGCCATGAACCCGCCTATGGCGCACGCCCCTTTTCAAGAATGGTCGACGAACACATTAAAAAGCCTCTTGTCGATGAGTTGCTTTTCGGAAAGCTGACGGAGGGCGGTGATGTCGTTGTGGACCTCGACAAAAAGAAACACGTACTTTCGCACAAAGTGGAAGCCTAAGGCTTTCGCTTTGCCTTCTGATGCTGATAAAGATGCGATAAAGACTGTCGAACTCGTCAAATTCAACTGACAATCTGCGCCCAGGCCTGTCCGGACAGACTCAAAACGAAGCAGCTCCACACCAATGTGGTCTTTTTGGCCCCTCAATTGCTTTGATTGGGGACATGCATAAAAGTCTACTAACAGTTCTCTTGTCGACCCTGCTTATTTCCGCAACAACAAGCCTAGCGGATGACTCTTTGTCTTCGGGTCAGTTTATGAGCCTTCTGGAAAAGCACATCGAGCGGCCAGGCTCACTTCCCGACATCAACGAAATTCAGTCCCCCTTCGATATCATCTCGATCGGAGCCCAGATGAAAACGGCTTCAATTTCAGATATCGAAGAGTATTCTCGACTCACTCGCCCCTGGTTTGAGGCCTACGCTCAGCAGCGCGACGAAGATTTGATGGTCCTTTTTGCGAACTGGATTTCAATGGACCACTGGAGCCTCGAAGAAAGATCTTTCATTTACACAATGCTCTCGTTCAATTTTCAGGTTTACGATAACCCGAATCTTGTGATCGACGCGGCTTTGGCACACCCACAGACCTTCGAAGCGCCGGCGACCCCTGAAGCCTGGGGTCCAACCCGCATGAACGCGGAGGTCTTCCCTATCAACGAAGCGAATTCGAGGCACCTACAAAACGTCAGCGGAATCAATGCCTCAAATGTTCCCACCCTTAGTTTTGCAAGACTCTTAAAAAGCTGGAGCTCGGTCGTCTACTCCACCTCTAATTTACGCGCAACAAACAACGAGACAGACGTTCGCCAGCGGCTATCTAATGCCATCAATAAGACCCTAAGCGCATTTTTTATCGAAAAACGGGTCGACTTAAAAGCCCCGAGCTCAGTCTTGCGCGTTTTTGCAGACGCCTGCTTGGGCAGCCTCGACTGCCCCCCAAAGGTCATGGGTGAAATTCTAAGACTGTGCACCAAAGAAACAGAAACCCCTTTGGATTCACCAGGATTTAGTCTGACGAATCCTCTTCGAGACTCTTATCAAGTCCCTTCAGCGGCCGTAAAGTACATTTACCAAAACTGGGGCCAGTTCACACACAGTCAATTGGTCGACTTACTTGTGATGATCAAACACAAGGGGTGGACAAGTGGATCTGATGTCCCGGCCCTGACAGGGGCTGGGGACAGCGTCGATGAACTTCTTAAGTCCTTAGATCAGGACATTCAGTCGGACGTCCGCTCGGGACTCAAAGCACTTCANCGCGANCTTCGACGTGAACAANACAACGCAAGCAGGCTGTCAGGGCCTCCGTCGACGAAGCCAACAAGTCTTTTAAAGCGCTTAGGTTCAATGCTCGGGATCAACTACTGTCGCCGGATCTTTCAATAAGGCTCGTTCTTACCCGTCGAAAAGGGTCCGCCTCGCTGAGAGATGCGATCGGACAGGCTCAGGTTCCGAAGCTCAACCAGACTGTCTTTGGCGGCTTCCATGGCCAAGTCCAAATCGACCTTGTCGCCTTTTAAAATCCGNGCACGATGCAATCCCTGAAGACGCTGAAGCAGTTTTTGTCGGGTCGACTTAGACATGGAATAGGACATCGGATCCAATTCCATNTTTAAGGTTTCCGGNTGCTTTAGNGCATANGGAAGGTCCTGCTCCCGTGTACTTTTCCCCTCCAACCAGGGAAGGGTCAAATCAGACCGCACACCCACTTCCTGGATACTATCCCCTTTAGGAAGGTAGTAATAGCCCACAGTCAGGCGAACACCATAGTCAGGGGCCCCATGAGGCAACAACTGACGTGCCGGCCCCAAAATTTGGACCGTCCCTTTTCCAAAAGTCCGTGGAGCACCCATCACGAAAGCCCGACGGTACTGCTGTAGGCTGCCTGCGAAAATTTCACTGGCACTAGCGGCTTGTTCATCTACTAAAACAACCAAAGGACCATCAAAAAATTGAAGATTATCCGTGTCCGAATAGATCGAAGCCATTTCAGAAAAGGTCTCGCGCTCGTAGACGACCGGGCCCGACGGAATAAAGTAGCCGACCATTTCGACGACCTCTTCAAGGGACCCGCCAGTATTACCTCGCAGATCCACCACCAAGGACTCAACACTCGCCTTATTCAAGCGCTCTAGGTGATCGAAGAACACCTGGCGGGCCGACTTTTCCTTATCTGAGCCTGTAAAAAAGTGCCGGACCTGAATCCACCCCACTTTTCGACCGGCCAGATAACGCCAGCCCGACGACATCTTACGAAGCTCAGAGGCCACACGATAACGGGTCAACCGCTTCTGCGTGGACAACCCATCCCGAACCAGTGTCAAAGTCACCGATGTCCCTGCCGGTCCTTGAATTTTTTCTGCAAACTGGTCCAGGCTCCACCCGGCCACCGACTGACCATGAATGGCCGAAATAAGATCCTTAGAAAGAACCTGACTTTGCTCCGCAGAACTCCCCGGAACAACCTTTTGAATCAAAAACCCATTCGGCCGCTTTTCGACGACGACACCCACACCAACAAAGCTGGACCGCATGGACTGGGTCGCTTGATTCAGTTCGTGAGCACTCAGTAGATCCCCATGAGGATCCAAGATTCGAGTCATAGCTCGTTTGACCTTAAAAAGATCAACGTCCGAACCGTAGGGTGCCACATAGTTTTCAACCTGATTCGAAACTGATTGCATCAAGGATGACGCCGATGCCTTAACCGCCTGCCAACGAAACGCCCGAGGAGANTCGAANACCAAACCTCGNGGCCCCAGTTCAAAAAGAGCCTGCACACCCGCACAAAGCCCTTCCTGGCGGGCCATTTGTTGAATGGACGAAAGCCGAATCTGCGACTTTTTTCGATCGTCCAACAACTGATTCAGTTCGTTAAGCACATCATCTGTTTTCGAATTATAAAAATTCCGACCAGAAAGGTCCGAATCTAAACTGCGCACATGAAGCGAGTAAACCTGGTCAGCGAATTCGTAGATCGCGTTNCAATCCGCCGCAGTAGGGGCTGGNTNTTCGGCGGCTTTTTCGCNTGTAGCGACCCACGCACCAACAATACCGAAAACGAGAATCAACACCCGCTTCAACTGACCTCCCCGAATACCCTGTAAAAAAGACATACCCCTTAGACAGTCCCAGCGCCAAAAAAGGTCTATGACTTGGAAAAATTTACATGGTTTTTCAGAGAATCCAGACCAAAGGCGGTGATTCACCGCCTATTTGCACCGCATCAACATGAAGGATCGTTTAGGTCGAAACCTTCCAAGTCGCCGTTGCTTCACAAACCAGATCACCGCTGGCGTCGAAGACCTTCGATAAAACGATAAAGTCCTGCTCGGCTTCAAAGTGCTCGGGCACCTGAAAGTTGCTGATGGACCGCAGCTCCCCACGGGCCTTTTTCACATAACTGATATCAAACCGCTTTAAAATGCCTCGCCCTGTTTTTGGTAAGCTGTAATGCAAGGCCAGGCCGGAAGATAACTCAGCGAAATTCATTAAGGCTGCCGCATGAATCGAATTCAGATGGTTTCGAACAATTCGGCGATCCTTCAACCGCGCTTCGCAATGCCCCTTTGATANGCTTAAAACCTCNGGTTTCACACTTCCAGAATAGGGAACATACCGGGCCAACACCTCACTAAAGAGGCGCGAGCCTCCAGGTATGGNAGAAAGCTTGTCCCAAATATCAGGAATGGACATGGTCTTTATCAATTGCAAAGGGTTCATAACCAGACTCATCGAGTCTCCTTAGTGAATGTAGTTCTGCAAGCCATGCTCACTCAGCAGGGCCTCGTTTTGCATGGTNGGCCAAATCTCTTCGTAGGTGGCCACTTTNGAATTGGCGTGACGCCGAAAAATATCGGACCGAGTCACTTGCTGTGGACTGGTATATCCCATAGCNCCAATGATCTCCATCAATGAATGCATAGTNTCTTTGTGATAGCGCCACACTCGGTCAGCTTTAGTGGGAACATGAACCCCCTTATAAAGACCTGGGTCCGTCGTAGCGACACCGGCCGGACAGGTGTTCGCATTACATTGTAAAGCCTGTATGCAACCAAGAGCCAACATCATCCCACGTCCCGAATTCACCACGTCAGCGCCTAAGGCTAACTTCGTAATAATATGAATCGACGTAAAAACCCGTCCTGTTGCGATCAGCCGAATGTACTTGCGTAAACCGAAACCAACCAAGACATCGTTCACGAAGACCAACCCTTCTTCCAGTGGCGTTCCCACCGAGTTTGCGAACTCAAGAGGAGCCGCCCCCGTCCCACCTTCNGCTCCGTCGACCGTGATGAAATCGGGATAGATCTTTTTTTCAACCATGGTTTTACAAAAGTCGATAAACTCGGATTTTCGCCCCAGACAGATTTTGATTCCNACCGGTTTTCCACCACTCAGATCGCGAAGNTTCTTAATGAACTCAAGCATCTCAGACGGCCCGGNAAACGCNCTGTGNCCNGCTGGTGAAATNACNTCCTGNCCAGGAAGNCANCCNCGAATTTCAGCGATTTCTTCGGTCACCTTTGAGCCNGGAAGGATCCCCCCTTTTCCTGGCTTTGCCCCTTGTGAGACTTTAATTTCAATCAGCTTAACCTCATCCCACTGAGCCTTTTCCTGAAACTTTTCATCACTAAAAGTTCCGTCGGTGTTGCGACAACCAAAGTAACCCGTGCCAATTTGCCAACACAGATCACCACCCTTTCGGTGAAACGGACTGATNCCACCTTCACCTGTATTNTGNAAGAATCCNCCTTTTTTCGCTCCTAGGTTCAGGGATTCGATGGCGGTCTTACTTAACGATCCATAACTCATCGCTGAAATATTTAATAAGCTGGCACTATATGGTTTTTTACAGTCAGGACCGCCGATTTCCACTCGGCGATCTTCGTTTTCAACATGTTGAGGAGTCATCGAATGCTGTACCCACTCGTGGTTTTCTGCGTAGACATCACGCTGAGTCCCGAAGGGGCGAGTTTGCAACTGCCCTTTGGCGCGTTGATAAACCACAGACCGTAGTTCACGCGAAATCGGCCGGCCACTTAAGTCCGACTCAACAAAGTACTGCTGAAGTTCGGGGCGAACCATTTCAAAAAGGTAACGAAGATTCCCTAACACCGGAAAGTTTCGACGAATCGCCTGACGCTTTTGAAGAACGTCCGACACACCGATCAAAAACAGCGGCAAAACCAAAACAAGCGCCCATAACACCGGCGGCCATAGTGTATAAACGCCACCAATGACAGCAAAAAGGACGGTAAAAATGATGAAAAACTTGCGTCGCATACTCACCTCATAACTATCTAAAATCATAACTGTTTTTGAAAATGTGTCACCAGACCTAGGACCTCAATTTAGACACTTTAAACAAAAGGCCTATATTCGTTATTAGACCATATTGACAAATGTGGCCTTCGACCCAACTTTGAACTAGTCTATGACTCGAATTTGCGAGTTTTGTTACTTAGGAGCGACAATTTATGTGGTCCATGGCTAAACGTGTTTCCTTATTTCTACTGACGAATATTTTAATTTATTTCACCCTTTCTGTGACGCTTGGAATTTTGCAAGCCTACTTCGGCGTCTCTCTGCAGGGTTATTCCTACCTACTTGTTATNGCCGTTGTCTTTGGTATGGGCGGTGCCATCATCAGCCTATTTATGTCGAAGTGGATGGCTAAAAAGTTTCATGGTGTACAGATCATCGACCCGAACTCACGGGATCCNCACGCCGCTAAACTTGTGCAAACCGTGCACCGCTTGGCTCAAGCAGCCAACTTGCCNAAAATGCCCGAGGTCGGCATCTACGACAGCCCCGAGGTGAACGCNTTNGCGACGGGTCCTTCAAAAAGTGACTCGTTGGTGGCCGTATCAAGTGGTCTGCTTCANAAGATGACGCCGGATGAAGTCGAAGGCGTCCTTGGTCACGAAATTGCTCATATTGCGAATGGCGATATGGTTACGATGACACTGCTTCAAGGGGTCATTAATACCCTTGTGATTTTCCTAGCGAACATCCTGGCCCGGGTGATCGTCAGCCAAATGCGTGACGAGCGCGGAGGCGGCGGATTCTTTATGTATTTCGCCATCCGGATCGTTTTAGAAATTATCCTGACTTTACTAGGNTCCATGGTTGTTGCCGCCTTTTCGCGCTACCGCGAATTTCGCGCCGACGCTGGTGGAGCCAAATTTGCTGGTCGTCAAAAAATGATTGCCGCCCTAGAAAGACTTCGTGGTCAGTTTATCGATAACGAAGACAAGGCCTTTCAGTCGATGAAGATTTCTGGCCACCGAGGCTCAGCCCTTGCGGCCCTAATGGCGACTCACCCGTCGTTGGATGTTCGAATCGAACGCCTTCGTCAGAATCGTTGAGACCGCAAACAAAAGGACTTCTCTACGCCGGCTTCACGGCCTGCGCGTGGTCCGTCCTCGCCATCATCTTAAAGTTTATTTCTCAGCAGGTTGATAGCGGAACCATCGTTTGGTTCCGCATGGCTTTTGCCTCAGCGTTCCTGANGGCCTTATTCGGGTACAAAGACCGAAAGGCCTTTCAACTATTTAGATCCCCCCCTTGGTTGGGCATCATCGCCGCCCTCCTTTTGGCCTTTAATTACTTTGGTTTTATGCAAGGTATCGCCCTCACCTCGGCNTCAAACACTCAGGTGATGATTCAAACGGGCCCTCTCACCTTTGCTTTGATTGGCNTATTTGTTTTTCGTGAACGATTTAGTAAACGACAACTTCTTGGTCTGATGATTGCNGGCTGTGGGTTCGGTNTGTTTTACCATGAACAGACCTTGTCCCTTCTGCAAGACCAAGACCTTTTGTCCCAGGGCAACTACTGGATTATCGCCGCGGCACTTGCTTGGGCCGCCTTCGCCAGTTTTCAAAAGGTGGTCCTTCAAACGAAAGTTCAACCTCAGCACCTCAACTTACTGATCTACACCATAGCCGCCTTTGCCTTGTATTTTACGGCGGACCCGCAAAGCCTCCTACGGCTAGGAGCTTTTGAAATAGGCTTAATGTGCCTTCTGGGGCTAAACACCGTCCTCGCCTACGGCGCCTTGGCCGAGGCGATTCGGCTAGCACCAGCCAGTCACGTCAGCCTAATCATTACTTTGAACCCGCTTATCACGATTTTGATGCTTCAAATCATGGACNGGCTTCAAGTCGACTGGGTCTCGCCAGAGCCGATCAATCTTTACGGAGCCCTTGGGGCGATAGCCGTCGTCACGGGGGTCGCTGTGACAATCTTTAAGCCGAAAAAGCCCCTTCAAACGTCTAGCCAGTAGGCACAGTTTAGTTAGACACAACATTTCAAGAANTTTTCATATCTCATAGANGNCTCAGNCCATGCTCAGAAATAAATGGTCGAGATACAGCGTCATACCATTCGAAAATGAGTGCCCTTTTGATAGACTATTATAAGTGGGATATCTATTTGGTGGCGTCGCCTTCTTGTTAGTGATTTTCGGTTGCACAACTGCAACTCATCACGATGACCTTTGGTCAGACCTCCCACCCGCTTATGATTCTGAACAGCACCGAAAACTGGTCGAAGACAGTCACCCCATTCCTGAAAACTTACCGCATGGGCTTTACAACCTACTTAGTTATCTTCAAGCTCGTCATCACGAGCAAAAAAGCCCCGAACTTGCCTGTGATAACTTTCTTCGCTTGGCNCAGGACGAAGACTTTCCTTTGGCACGAATTGCGTCCTTGCGCGCCTACCTAAGCTGCCCACAAGAACGAGCCCAGGCCGACTTCGCATGGAATCCCGAAAGCGCTGATTTGAATTCGTGGATGAANCCCCTTTGGGACGACGTCTACCTCAAAAAATCACAGCAAACCGGCGACCTCGAAAAACTTTATGAGTTGCAACTGGGCCAATCAAAGCGCCACGTCATCCAGAAGATCAAAGTCGACTGGACGAACAAAGCCATGGAAACAGCTAAACAGCTCGGCGACAAAGACAAGGTCCAAGCCATGCAAAAACGGCTTTGGAAACTCGCTCCGCGCCTGAACCCCAACCCGAGCCGAAAAGACTTTTTGGCTGTCGCTTCTGACTTTCGCAACCAACGTCAGTTTGATACAGCCAGAGCCTACTACCGAAAAGTGATTCAAGATCGAAAGCAAAGTTTTTCAAACCGTGTATCGGCCTACTACGGCTTTAGGAAGACCTACAAACTTGAACGCAACTACAAACGCTATGTTGAAGTGACCGAAGAGATGGCTAAGTACGTAGGCAAACAGTTTCGCCGCAAAAAGCGCAGTCGNTACTACACTCGCCGATACCATGAAGTCCTATTACAGCTGGCCCGCACCCAGTGGACCTATGACACNACCACGGCAGCCAGAGAAACATTAAAGCTGGCCCGTAAGACGCTTAAAAAACGCTACCCTTTAGATCGCGTCTACTGGATCGAGGGTCGGATGGCAGAAGAAAAAGGCCGATTTGACCAGGCGCTGTGGTGGTTCAACGAGGCTCTTAAAGAGGTCAACCCCAAGTCTAACTTTCATTCTAACCTTCACTGGTACGCCGCCTGGAACGCCAGAAAGCTGAAAAAAGTCGACCAAGCGACGAAGCACTTCCAGGCCGCCCTCGAAAACGCCGAAGATGATTTTGATCGGGCTCGCATCGAATTTTGGATGGGCCTCAGCTTCCTAGATGCCAACGACACCGAATCGGCCCACAACCACTTTGCCTCTGCCGTTGAAAAAGCGCCGTTTAGCTACTACGGGTTACTAAGCCGCCAAAAACTTCCCGGTGAAGAAGCCGACCGCGGCCTAGCCAGTNTAGATGAAGCCTTTGGCAACAAAGACCGCCACCCGGCTTTAGAATTTCAGAAGCTGTATCGAGAGTTCGACCCATTGACATATTCTTGGCTGAGTGTGACTGACGAGGATGAGTTACTGAACAAGTACCTCAGTCAATTCTGGAAAAACAAGCGCCTTTATCGCGAAACCCGNTTGAANCGTCTTCACTCTTACTTCCGGCTCTACCAAAACTCGAAGCTGTATCAGCAAATGTTTATTAAGCTTCACTCACTCCCCGAGTCCGTGAAAAACCGACTTGTCATCAATAACCCCGATTATCTTTTTCCTCGCCCCTTTCACAGTATCGTCAAAGAAAGCGAAGACAAATTTGGAGTCGAAACAAGCTTAATCTACGCGATTATGCGCCAAGAATCGGCCTTCAATCGCCGAGCACGCAGCCACGCGGACGCCTTTGGCCTGATGCAGCTTTTGCCTTCCGTCGCTAAGCGCACCGCGAACGTATTTGACCTAGAATTTGACGAAGCGGAAGACCTGTTTCAACCCGAAATCGCCATCCCCATTGGGACGGCGCACGTGAAAGAGCTTTTCGACCGCTACCGCGGACANTTCATTCTATCTGTCGCGTCCTACAATGCGAGCTCCGANGCCATTCGTGGATGGGTAAAGACTCGCTATCGTGGTGACCCACTCGAGTTCATCGAGGACATTCCTTACGCCGAAACACGCAGCTACGTTCGTTTGGTCCTCCGCAACTACATCTTTTATCGGTGGCTGGAATCCGACGGAGCAAGCCTTCGCATTCCAGCTTCGACACTTGAACTTAAAGTCGACGACGCTGTCGCTGCCCAATAGGCCTGGCTCTACCCGTCGGTNGCAATCAAACTATGNTCAAGATCCCGATGCCTTTTGGCTCGAATCAATAAACCTGAAAGCTCTTTATCTGGCTGGACCGAGACATACTGGTCAAANAAGNTTCTAGAAAAGAAANTGGCCAACTCGACCCAATGAGTTTCGCTGGTCGGAATATAAAGCCTGAAAGTGACGTCGGTCTCGCCCAACCGAGGCCGATCAATCAGCGTCGCCGAACGCACCCCTTCGCTTTCCAACAACGAATACACTCGATNGCTAGGTACNCCNAGGGACGGATCCNNCCCATGAGCCGCATTAACACCCTTTAGTTTTGGCATATCTGTTGTGGATCGATCGANCATCTTNTTTATGACCCNATGAGCACGCTCTTTCCCTCCGGGAACACGGATGCGAAAGACGATCTCGCTGGTCGAATTTGACTTCGGAATCGAAAAATCGACCAGCACTTGAAACGGAGCTTCGTTAAACAATTTTCGACATCGACGAGGCTTTGTGAACGATGGCCAGATCGATGTCTCGCGAACTGAAAAACGATTCTGAACANGCATCACGCTGTCTTCGGTATCTCGATGAACAACCCAGCCNTCATCATTNATTTCAGAAAGNGGCACCAGCAAACGTGACAAAATGGACTCTTGAACCGATGCACGCTTTCTTGCCTTNGNNCCACAGGCCGCCGGGCACGANCCACAGTCCCGACCACAAGCAAAAACGAGCTCAGAGACAGAGGAGGTCAAACCAAATACGAGAACAAGAACGAGGAAACTGAGGGTACATTTCATGCGCCCAATATAACCGAAAACCCCGACATTCAAAGAATTCGGTCGTTTTATTTTGTACATGAAAAAGAACTAATAATTTTCGCAATTCACTTTCAAGTAAGCCAAAACAATCCCAATGATTTGGCGTCAAGTTTTTAGACACTCCCACAGTTTGTGAACGCTACGGGTCTCACAATGAGATAGATTCTTCTGTAATATCAATAGGTTAAGTAATACCAGCTACGGCACCAGCTTTGCTCTACATAAGGCTAGGAATCAAGAAAGGGATATGGATGAAATCGGTCTTTATGAAGCATGTAAATGGGAACCCGTTCAAAGCTTTTTGCGCCCTAGGAGTCCTTCTTGGACTGAGTGCCGTTGGATTTGGTGTCATCCAAAACCAGCAAGTTAAAACCGTCGAGTTCGCCAGTCGCGCCACAGAGCTCGGTGTTGCTCGTCCTCAACCCCTGAAAGAAATCAAAAACAAAAACGTTCTTCTAAATGACCCCGCTATCGACAGGAACTGGGGAATCGCCCTGACCAGCTCACGCAAAGCCTGGGAGATCTCTCAAGGGTCACGAGACATTGTTGTTGCCGTGATCGATACAGGTATCGATTTGAATCACCCCGACCTAAAAAACAACCTATGGATCAATAAAGGTGAAGTCGGTTTGGATAAAAACGGAAAAGACAAAGGGTCAAACGGCATTGATGATGATGGGAACGGNTTCATCGATGATGTTCACGGCTGGAACTTTGTTTCAAACAACAACAGCCTTGTCGACAACCACGGACACGGAACTCATATCGCCGGAATCATTGGCGCAGAAGGCGGAAACAAAGTGGGAATCAGTGGCGTCGCTCCTAAAGTGAGCCTTATGATATTAAAGTACTATGACCCAAAAGCCCCTGGTGTTAGCAACCTAAATAACACCGTAAAAGCCATCGACTACGCCATCAAGATGAATGCAAAAATCATTAACTACTCGGGTGGCGGACTGGATCAAAGTAAATCTGAAATCGCGTCGATTAAAAAAGCGCGTGAGAAAGGCATCCTGTTTGTTGCTGCCGCTGGAAACGAGCGATCCAACTCGGACATTCGTGGCTACTACCCTGCCGACTACGATATCGATAATATCATTTCGGTCACAGCCATCGATCCGGACGAAAAAATTCTTCCTTCCAGCAACTACGGAAAGCGCACCGTGGATATCGCAGCNCCAGGCTTAGATATCTACTCAACTCTGGTGGGCGGCGAATATGGCTACCTCACTGGGACATCACAGGCCACGGCCTTTGTCTCTGGAGTCGCAGCGCTGATCATGGCGCAGAACCCTGACTGGAGCGCCAACCGAGTGGCAAAGTACATTATAAAAACCGGTGATAAAACCGAGTCTCTAAAAGGGAAAACACAGTATCAAGTCAAATTGAACTCAGCCCGAGCTTTGCAATTCNAAGGCTCCGGTATTGCCGCCAATGGCGTGGCTGTCACCAACTTCGTCGGAAAGAATTCTCATATCTTTGCCACCGACACAGACAATCAAGGCGGATCAAACCTTGGCGGCCTACGACAACTGGCAACATTTATTGAAAAAAGTAAGGAAAACCAAAGGTTGGTTCAACAGCCACGGAACAGAAACCGGGCACGCACCAATCAAGAGCTTTAATCGACTTATTTTTTAGGACTAAAAGAAAAATGGAAGGCCAGAGCCAAAAAGCTCATGGCCGCGCCAATGCCAACCAGGTTCTTCATCTGAGGAACCCCTAGCCCGATCCCAACCAAGGCACAGCCAATACAAAGAATCATCGGGACGATTCGAACACGCCGTCGCTTGGGCTTTGAATCAACCCGCTTTTCAGTGGCGGCCATATCTGTCTTGATCATGCTTAAACCAGCAATACGCTGGACATACTTCGGAGCAATATCATCGTTCGGATGCAGCCGAACCAGCCGACCATAAAATTTCGCCGCGAACTCGAGGTTATCCTCTTGCTGGGCTTGCCGAATCAGCTCTTCATGAAGATCTTCATCTTGATAGTGTGCAAGGACAGCCATCCGAAGGTCTTCTAGTTGCCGCGACCCTTTAATATAGCTGGTCGGGTCAGACAGCATCTTTTTGTACTTCTCAACCATCAGACCACAGGCCGGGCACTCTTCTTCAGAAGTAAGAATTGGTGTCTCACATTTTGGACAAGGCTCACGAGGAACGACCTCTTCAGCCACAGGTTCCGCTGGCGTCACTTCTTCTTTAAGGGTCCGCTGAGCTTCCGACTCTAAACGACCCAATAGTTCTAGGCCTGGTATAAAATGGCTGTAATCAAGGAAAAATCGCGTCGAGCACTGCTTACAATCAAATTTAGGGTTCTCTTCCCGAATAGACGAAAAAGCGGTTTGGTAAAGCTTCATACAGCTTGGGCAACGAAATTGAAGAACTTCGTCCACAGCCGAAACAGAACTAGGCATTTGCGCCCCGTCCACCACTTCCAAGTTAGAATTTGTATCCGTAAGATTTTCCAACTTCTCCCCCAAATCAATTGATGTTAAAAGTTGGTATGTCCATTCAAAAACCCACTATGCGTTTTAAAAACGCACTTATAAAATTAAGTCTAACAGGAATATTGATCGGGACAAGCTATATTCCGTTTCCACCATGGGCGATTTTTTTCTGCTTTATACCCCTTTGGGATTTGTGGTTTCAGACGCCCTCAAAACGCCGGGTGATTTTCAGTGGGTGGATCGCACAGTTCCTTCTTGTTTGCATCGGGTTCT